>JAJYKI010000025.1 GCA_021788675.1 bacterium
TGATACGCATTCCATAAAAAAACTTAGAGACTCGCCTGATTTACTAGACTCGGCGGTAGAAGAGGGACTAAGATATATCACGCCAGGACCAATTTTACTTCACGGAGTTAAAGAGACTACAGAAATCTCGGGTAAAACATATAAAAAAGGGCGTAGAGTAATTATCCTCCTATATAACATACTCCACGATTCAAGATATACACCCGCCGCTAACGCATTTGATATTACCAGAAAACAAAACAAAGATGTTCAGGGACTTTGGTTTGGAGTAGGACCTCATTTTTGTATGGGTTCAGTACTAGCAAAGCTTGAAATCAAAAAAATTCTTATAAGTCTATTACAAATAGATGGAACTTTAGTCGTAAGAAAACGAACATTTAGAAAGGTTGGAATTTATCCGGGTTACGAAAAACTAGTAATTAGTATGGCTAGAAATAGATAAAGAGAATCGAACTTTTTAACAGATTGAATTCTACGACAGTTTTGCGGAGATTAAATTTATAACAAAATCTTATCTGTAACTCTCCTATGGTGACCCTGCTTGAGTCGAAATGGAACCTTATCTGTGACGAGATACTTAGGTGGAATGACTTACTCAAGAGCAACCCCTCTGTTAGCAACATTCCCGCAGGGAGTAGAACCTAGGCTATGGTCCAATGTAGCTTGGGAAACTTGTCTCCAGTGCTTTTTCAAGCTCATAGCCAGAAAAGGCGGCAATATTCTTATCATTTAAACTAGAAACATATGCTGGATTATAAATAATATCTAACTTGTAGTTACCAATGACATTAATAGTACTGGGCGTTGTAGCATTACCGGGTAGAACCGACATACTCCAGCCTTCAAATGTTGATTTGGTTTCACAGTAGTAATAAATGCACCCCTTGTTTTGACTGCTATAGTACTCGTCATAAACTTGAAAAGCACCAATTCTGAAACTTGCAGCCTTCTTGTATATAACCTTACCCGGAGGATTAAAATAACCAGAATGCGTGTAGTTATTGCAACTTGAATTGTAGTTAGTGTCGATGCCTATATACTCACAGCCGTCATAGGAGACTATGCCGAACCAATTGTAATAACCAGAGATATTAAACTGCTTATAGTAATCACAATTGCTACCGCAGCTCTCGCTAGTAACGTTATTGTATGAGGCAGAATAATTAACTTCGTAACCTGCGGCTGGTGGATTGCGTTCATAAAAAGTACAGATACTGTCTTTTCCGGTAGAGGAACTAATCGCCGTGCCAATTGCGCCCCCGAGGCTCCTACCTTGGACGATTGTTATAGTGCATGCTGTATCATTCTGTAAATTAGCTGCGGTTTGTCTATTAGTTAGCAAGGTATTGCTGCTTACCACCGCATAACTGGCCTTCGATGTTTTTTTTCTTCCAGAACTTACAACCACCTTGCATATAGCTTTATTTGGGTTCGACGCAGAACAGCCGCTCCAGGTAACGAAATCATAGGTATGACCGTCCAATACGACCTGGCTCGGTGCGGTCACGACAGTATCGATGGAGCCACTATTACTGCTACAGACATAGGGAGTGACTTTATGAAGCTTGGAGCTATCGCAGATTGGATCACCTGTCATACTTATGTCGGAAGGAGCGGATTCGATATCCAAAGAGGTAACAGCTGTATATGTCTTTTGAGCGATAGAGCTATGTACTGTTGGCGGAGCTTTATAACTAGCTATCTTATAGCCAACAAAACCAATAAGTACTAGGGCTACTGCCAGTACTACTAACAGTTGAAGATTGGCAATGACCCGTTGGTTGGTTTTTGCCATATTCTTATAGTAGTTTATTTTAATTTTAGCCTCAAGCGGCATAGGTGAATCGAACGATTAACTTCTTAACGAATTCAGATAATAAAATAACCTCTGCCGTCCAAGAAGAGATAAAACTGATACTGGTGACCTTGGACCACTCGATTTATAAGGTTTTAGTTCAGGAGATTTTGCGCTGGAATCAGGTATTAAGGGGGTTGGAAATTATTCCCGCTTAGTTGCATTACCTTTCATAACGTTTAAGCTTGCTAGTACCAGTTTCTTTACTAACGGTAAGGATATGTTCTTATTAAGTGGGAAGCTGACAGCACCTTTTGTTGTGGGGCAGCCTTTCAGTTCCGCCTTATGTTCTTCTATTGCGAGTGGTCTAACGTGTAAGCGAATGTATGGCTGTTTATAGCTGAACCAAGCAAACATTCCATTATAATCATAGCCCTCATAAGAATAGCCTGGGATTTGAAAGTAGCTGACTGTCTCAATGGCTCCAGGAGCTACTTCCTGTATTGCTTTTCTAATTGATTTCAGTTTAGCCTGTACATTTAAAGGACATTTGGCAATATATTCATCTACGCCACCAGGTATTACTTTTTTTGAGCTGTCTGCCATGCTTTAATCTTAATTAGCTCTCCGCCTTTACTGAGTCACCTTTAAATATCCAGTGAATGCCGTATTTGTCATACATCTGTCCGTAGGTTCCAATAGGTAGTTGATGAAGGTCTTGAAACCTGTCAGTTCTGGCACCCACTTTGAGTTTATCAAATATTCTTTTTAGTTCATCGTAGCTCTCACTTAATACAAAAATGGCATATATATCTCCCCATGTTGGCTCATACTGTGGTGCTGCCATCCAGTCAGTGGCTGAAATCTCAATATCATCACTTTTAAGATAGGCATTGATAACCTTATCGTGTTTTTCTGGCGGTAATGTTTCTTTCATCGGGCTATCGCCCAGTTTTGTAATAGTTAAATCCCCACCAAGACAAATGTGATAGAAAGTCATGGCTTCGGCACAGTTACCATCAAATAGTAAAAAGGGTGTTGCTTTTAGCATGGTAAGCTCCTTTCAAGTAAATAATGCAACATAAATAGCTTACCACCAACGCAGAATTGAGCTATTTACAGATAAGAATTTGCTACAAACATTACAAGCCCGAATTTATAACAAGTTTTTATCTGTAAAATTCCTATGGTGATCCCAAGGGGAATCGAACCCCTGTTGCCGGGATGAAAACCCGGTGTCCTAACCGCTAGACGATGGGACCTGAATATCCGGCATATTTTAACATAACAGATAAGAAATTAAAATCCCCAAGTTATAGCTTGGGGATTATGATGAGTTTTAGAGCGGTCAGTCAATTGCTCTTTTTAAGTAAAACTTACTTATCTTTATATCACAGATGACTTAAAATTACTAGTGTTTATCCACAGCCAGCTTAGATTTCCTTTTCATTATATTTTTTAGCGTAAGATAGCCGGCCAGGCTTATAGCAAAGAAAACTCCAATTATATTACCAGGCCCCGTATTTGCTAGCTGTTGCGGTGGAGTTGGGGTTGGAGTTGGGGTTGGGGTTGGGGTTGGACATACGATACTGACTGATGCACTGGCTAATTCGGATGGTAAATTACTGGCCTGCATATAAGCATTGTTAGGTAGCGTTTCATTGACACAATTAGAGTTATTCTGATTACCACCAGCTACAGCAGAAAATGTATAAACTAATTTATCACCAACATTCAAAGAAGTATATGTCAGGCCTCCCGCAAAGAAACTTAGAGCATCATTCGAACTGAGCGTGTCGCCATTAAGAGACAGGGTGCCGTTGTCATAAACAACGTCATTAGGAAGAACATCTTTAACTAACAGGTTGCTAACGGGAGCTGAACCGGTGCTACTAACTACGACCTGGTAATAAACCCTTGTACCAGGACTAGCACTAACTTCATTTGTCCAATTATTATAGCCCGTCACCGAAACCGACTTGTTGATTGTGTAATTGGGGCTGGTTGGCGCGGTTGGGACTGGTTGGGGAGCCGGAGGCGCTACGGGAACACCCACTACCGGATTGCCGCAACTAGACAAAATCGCAAATTGAAACTTACCACTACTAAGCACTACAAAGGCATCAAGCGAATTGGACAAAAAAGACACGCTCGGATAACGTTTATAGAAGTTCGTTCCATTATATGAGACTGCAGTACTACCAGATATATATTGACGACCAGCGGTCAGGGCGTTGGTGGCTACAACATTACCATTAACAACGACATTGCCAGATTTTGTCACAGATCCTGCAACTGCCTGTGTAGATAAATTATTTATAGACTGCTGGTTGATTCCGAAATAGGCATATATGTTCTGGATGCTATTAGCCGTATTATGGCCGTCACCATTAGTGTAATCGTTCTGGACCTGTTGCGGAGTTGATGCCCCACACCAAAGAACCTCATTGGCAGCGTCATTACAGCTAGTAGGCAAATTTAAAGCAGCCGCCTGTATTGCAAATAGACCTGAAGACATCATCAATACAATATTCAACAGAACAATAGCCAATTTTACGTATGTTTTCTTTAGTGAGTTTTTTAGATGCTCAAAACTCATATTGCTCTCCTGCGATGAATACATACTTTAGATGAAAATATTATTAATATCTGTCTATTTTTTTACATACCTAGTTTGATTCTCGGATAAGAATCGTCGTTTAGTCGCGGCTGTATTTTCTAATCAAGAAATAGCGGTGCAATAACGACCCGCCGACCGTAAATACTATAAATGCAACTAATAAGCCAGTCGTGCCAGGACCTGTGTTGACCAATTTAGTCGGGGTTGGAGTTGGAGTTGGAGTAGGCGTCGGGGTTGGAGTTGGAGTTGGAGTAGGCGTCGGGGTTGGAGTAGGCGTCGGGGTTGGGGTTGGAGTTGGGGTTGGAGTAGGCGTCGGGGTTGGGGTTGCTATTACCTGAACTTCGTAGATAATTAGGATACGGTAATCCCAACAGCCCCATTGATCACCACTGCCCCAAATTGGATTACCTAATTTAAATGACTGATTTAAACTGTTTGTACTTTCTGGTATAAGATCTTGCCAGCTACCATTTGGTGAATTTAAAACATGGATACTGCCAGGCACCAAAGCTAACGTTACATTATTAGCACAGTTCAGTTGCGCACTATCACTAACAGTAGCGGCATTATTTGCTGAAACCGTGTATCCAAAATTAAAGCTGTTACCAGACTTACCTAATGGTGCACTCAGAGTACCGCTTACTCCATGAGCAACTGCCGATCCTGTACCATTATTGTTGTCCTGGCTATATGCATCGTTGTGAAGATAATTCCAAATGTCGAATTCTTGGCCTGGAGTACATTGTGCGCTAATGCTGCCTATTTCATAGGTGTTGCCTGATGCTTCATCCTGGGTCGGTGTTGGGCTATTTGTAGTAACCGAACTTTGACGAATTCTAACAAAATTCGGTTCGTTGCCTACTCCCGGGATTCCGCAAATACTATTAAATACCGGACTGGATGAGGTATTGAAATTTCCGGTTGCATTGTACTGAAACAAACAACTGGCATTAGCACTGGCGGACCCACCAAACAAAAACATGCCTAGTGTCAAGATTGCAAAACTCATGCCGGTAAACTTGGATATAATTTTTCTAAAAATCATGGCCATTATCTCCTATTATCTTTAATTGCCGTTCCATCCAGGATTAGGATTCGTAGGAGCGGGCCCCTTTACTATCGTAGTTGATGTAGATGTAGTAGTTGTCGTAGAGCCTGGAAGCGTTGTTGTGGTTGTTGTCGTAGAGCCTGGAAGCGTTGTTGTGGTTGTTGTTTCATTTGAACCAGTCCCACCACTTGGACCGCTGCCAGTTCCGGTTGGACCTTCGACGCCAGTTTGATTTCCACTACCACCACCACACTGTATTTCGCCAGGTGCGCCACAACCTTGATTACCGCTAATAATGCCTCCACCGTTCTTACCGGTAGTCTTGTTACCCGTACCAGTACCAGCATTAGCATTAGTTGAGCCGGACTTATTCTGTCGCGGCAAACTGCTAGAAGTCGACGATTTCCGATTAGTTTGATTATTAGGACCGCCCCGACCGGCAGGAGCTTGGTTATTTGAAATAACCGCGTTAGCAAGAGTCTCGTTTATAATGACTCGGCCATCGGTCGTAAATTCAACCAAACCTTGTAGATTATTAAGCCTCTGTCTTTCTAAGGCGTTAAGCGCCTGTCCGTTGCCAGCTACGACGTAACCAGCTTCTGTACCAACGGTTAAAGATGCTTGTTTAATTTCATAGCCATTATTGATTGCAACAATTTCGCTAGCACCCTTATTGACAACGAAAGGATTGTTATTGGTTGTAGACTGCAAAATACTAAAGTAACTGATGACATCTTTTTCCGCGGTAATAGCTCGACTTCTATTTTGCTCAAACAAGTTTAAATTATTTTGGATATCTGCGCCGAGGTTTGAGGGAATGCTATCGGTCGAATATACATCTACATATAAAGTATACAAAACGGCCAGTGGGCCGACATTTTCTACAGAACAAGCCTGAGCCCTGATTTGGTCAGACGCTTTTTCGGCATCGATTGGTACTTGAGTAGTATCGCCTTTCTGTTTATACATCTGTCCAAAGATAGAAGGAGGGATTGCCGGAACAGCATAGCGCTTAAGTGGAGCACAACCAGCAGCAGGATCCTGATTATGAGTCGTAGCGGCGTTGGCACTACCTACACCATTAGCAGCACCACCGCATGCCGCCAAAGATGCAGTAGCTAATGTCATTGCGGCAAAACGAGCCTTTCCAGACTGGAGGAAATTCTGAAAAACATTTCCTTTCTCAATTGGTTGATTAGTTAAGGTGTCATTAACTACAACCGTGGGCTTAGCTTGTTCTATCTGCGAAATACAGGCTTGCTCTAAAAACTCTCCTGCCACAACTTACTCCCTGTTCATTTACTCTAGTTTATGATGTTATTCACCATAAAACTTTAATACTTAAAGACTATCATGATTATACTATTATGTCAAATATATGGGTTTGTCTATTGCTAGTGCCTGGATGTTATCTGTGTGCTCGTAGCTGATCGGCTAAATGGCTATGCCAACTAGGATCATCAGTAGACAAATTTACGTGAATAGCATTAGCATTAATTAAAGCCGTATTGATGGCTTGCTGTTGCTCAATAGCATTTTTTTCATATTGCTTACGATAGGCTTTTCCTTGCTTACCATGCCAAACTTTTCCAAGCGGGGAATTAGCAATGGTGTTGATATCTGAGCTTATTGAAAAATCTTCTGGACTAGTTATCTCTACCGCGATAATTTGATTATGCCGACCGGCTATATTTTGCAACTCCTTAGCCCAGTTATTTTCAGGGTGATCGGGCCAAAAATGTAAACTGCGAAAATCAGATACGACCACTACCAATCGTTGCGAAGCTACGTCGCCAAGATGGTTCAAAATCTGGCTAAGATTAGGCCTCTCCAGGGGTGCTGGCAGACCCTCGTTGCCTTCGTTCATCATATCAGCTAGCTGATCACCTATATTAAGAAGAGCTCTCTTGCCTTTTCTGAGTTTTGGCGTTATTTGATATTCGCGATCGTTAGCTGCTATTAAACCCATGGATAAATTTTGAGTGTACGCTGTGAAAAGTAAACTAAATGCTGCCGAAATAGCTAACGATCTTTCATCATACCAACCATCTCTTCCGGCGTGATGCCTTTGCAGCATATCAGTTGCAAGCCATATTCCAGGAGTTACATTTTCACGATCAACACGAATTTGTGGCCGGTGAACGGGCTCGTATAAGGTAGCCTCTAGGTCTATCTGGTCGTAATCGTCACCCTCTTCGTAATCTCGCAAATAATGAAACCGAGCAGTATCACCATTGCTGCTATGGTTACGAACATAACCCCCCGGACGGCCAAATAGGCGTAGGTTTCTAAGCGGTACCATAGCATCTAGTCCTTTGGCATAATCAACCGCATCGATCATAGGTTCTGGTGTTACAGCCTCAGTTTTAATCATAGTTCGCCCCTAGACT
Organism: bacterium; assembly: GCA_021788675.1. Taxonomy (GTDB): domain Bacteria; phylum Patescibacteriota; class Saccharimonadia; order Saccharimonadales; family UBA4665; genus JAJZWH01. The sequence goes on from JAJYKI010000025.1 coordinate 7,854, forward strand.
GATTTAGTCCTTAAGAATATTGCGTTATTATTTCATTAATAATATCGTCTCGGGTCGTGCCGTTCTTCATTTCACTGAATGTCAGACTCAGCCGATGCCTGATAACGTGTGGCATTGCCAGATTAATATGCTCCTCTTCAAGGGTAACCTGATCCCTCAGGGCACAAATGGCACTACCTAAATAAAGGGCTGCGCGCGTAGCGCGAAAGCCATTTAGTAGGCTCTCTTTAGTGTCTACTCCGCCATGACTACGAATAGCCGATACTAAAAATTGAGCGTGTCGAACCCGGTCATCGTCCATATTTTTTTTAATATTAACGATTGCTTCCCGTGCGCGTATCCAATCATCGACATCAGCGACCGCTGAAGGACCTCCGGTTTCAGCCCACATGTCATCAATTCGATTGATGCGCTTTGCATCATTTTCTTCATATGGCTTATCGAAACTAAACGATACGCCAAAACGATCTAGGTTAGCAGCCGGAACTTCGTTGGTCCCCTCACTTTGATCATGCGGATTCTGAGTACCAATCACTAGGAACGGCTTGGGCAGTTCAATTTTTTCACCTCTAGTAGTAGTCACAGCCCCTTCTTCCATAGCCTCCATAAATGCAGCTTGAGTTGGCCCAGGGGTACGATTAAATTCGTCAGCTAGTACTATATTGCCAAAAATAAGCCCACGCATAAAAGCACCGCGCTCACCAGTCACCGGGTTGAAGTCATATTGACCAAGTATATGAACCGGCTTCATATCCGGACTACCTTGAATTCTAGAAAAATCAACATTTAATGATCGGCTCATCGCTTTAGCTAAAGTCGTCTTACCTACACCCGGCACGGCTTCCAGCATAATATGCATACCCGAACCTACGGCGGCTACATACGCTTCTCTAGTCTCTTCGCTCGGAAAATACGTGTACGGTGTAATGTTACTTCTTATTTGATCTAAAACACTAAACGCTTCATTAGAATGTGCCATATAAATTCTCCTTTATCGTGTCCTCTTAT
>JAJYKI010000026.1 GCA_021788675.1 bacterium
TTGGGAAATCGGCATGGACAATACGCCTCCCTGGATGGCCGAACTTCATGACCACCAATTGAGCTGGTGGATCAGATTAGTTAAGCAAACCCGCGCCGATAAATTAATCAATCTGTTCAGACGTGACACTAAGACAATTCCGTCCAAGGAAAGGTTTGCTACAATCGAGGCCTTAGCAATGTTCGACATCCAACGGCGTTTAAGGCGCAAGGCCTATGACATCGACCGCATATTGGACCACTCGATGTTCGCGATTGAAGACGTGGCCTTTAACGCCATCCTGATAAGAAACAATGATCTGCTCATAACAATCGCTAAGACTATTAAAGCGGATATACCTAAAGACATGCTGGACAGTATGGCAAAGACAAAACAAAGCTTTCAACAGCTTTGGGATCCGCTCAGCAACCAGTTTTACTCGCGTGATTTTATAACCCATAAACTACTGAAGACCGAAGCGGCCGGCTCACTGTTGGCGCTTTATGCCGGATCGATCAGTCAAGAACAAGCCGAAGAGCTGGTCCACTTAATTAACGACCCGCACGCCTATGCCGCCAGCTATCCGCTGCCGAGTGCACCACTTAACTCATATTGGTACAAGCCAACCAATTACTGGCAAGGCCCGTCTTGGGTCAACATCAATTGGCTGATTATAGACGGGTTGAAGCGTTATGGCTTTAAGCTAGAGGCCGAAAGATTAAGAAATTCCACCCTCACTATGGTATCGAGCTATGGCTGCTATGAGTACTTTAATCCGGAAACCGGCGAGGGTCTTGGCGCCCCATACTTTTCCTGGACCGCCGCCCTGGCGATCGATCTGGTACTTGACTCAGATGTCTGATTCGTCGAGTGCAGGCTTGTCTAGAAGCATCGGTTCGACTTTTGACGATCCGGACTCCGTAATCTTTAGCACGTCTTTGTCCACTTTGGACAGCTCTTTATGTGCCTGGTTGAAGTGACCGACCGTACTTTTGAGCGAGTTGCCGAGCTTGAGCATGCTGGCCTGGTAACCGTTAAGGTGCCGGCCCAGCTCACCCACCCGTTGCTGAATTACCTTGGCCTGCTCCTCTATGTGCAGACTCCTTAGGCCCTGCAAGACAGTCTGCAAGTAAGCCAAAAAGCTGGTCGGACTGACTATAATAACGTTCTTATCCCTGAAAGCGTATTCGATTAAATCCCGCGAGGATACATTAGAGGCGCCAACCTTATTGGCCAGCAAGTCATAATAAATCGCTTCGCTGGGAATAAACATGAAAGCGAAGTCCATCGTACCGCTGCCGGGCCGGATATACTTACTGGTCTCGTCAATACGCAGCTTAAGATCGGACTTGAATTGCTTGGCCAAAGTTTCCCGGCGGGCCGGATTCTTTTCTTCAATCAGGCGATTATAGTTTTCCAGACTGAATTTGGAGTCAACCGGCAGCATGACACCTTTGTCCAGTAAGATAACTGCGTCGCAGATTAAATCACGGCCGTCATCTCCTTGGCCGATTTTATGCTGCAGCTTAAACCGGTCTGGCGGTAAGACGTTTTCGAGCACCGATTGTAGATAATATTCACCTAAGACCCCTCTTTGTTTCGGGTTTTGTAAAACATTCTGCAGTGTCTTCAGTTCATCGGTGATACTCACAACCTGCTTGTTGGTTTCTTTTAGCTCGGTCAGGCTGCGGGTGACTTCGTTGATAATGCGCGAACTGGCACTGAACTGCTTTTCGATACTATTCAGCATTAAGGCCTGGTTCTTATCCAGACGATCGGTTATTTGCGTATTCAAATTATCTTTCAGGCTGGTTATATCCTCGCTAAGTCGATCCAGATCCTGTTTGATCAAAAGCGCCGCCTGGCCACTTTGGCCGGAGCCTTGACGCTTGAATAGCAGATAGCCAAGCATAATGACCGCTACTGCTAATATGACTATTACCGCTTCCAACATATATATGAATTATAGCTTATGCCGCCCTATTAAGGCGCAAATCTTACATTTAAGTCAGCGCCAATTAGCGTATATTTAAAATTAATGCAGCGGGTAATCTACCACAGACACCGGGCAAGGCGACGGAATCTAATAATTCTAGTGCCGGCTATAGCTTTGGCGATAATTTTAGGCCTGTTCTTCAGGTATCATAAGCCGGCGACCGTTGTGCCCAAACCGAGTCAAGCGACAGTTACTTTAAACCGGCCGATCAACCTGGTTGCCACCGGCGATTGGATTGCGCACGATTCAGTCAATGCGGCGGCGCTATCACCAAACGGAAATTATGACTACATGCCGATGGTAAGTGATTTTCTGCCCGTTTTCAGAGCTGCGGATATACGCTTTTGTAACGACCCGATACTAAACGGTGGCGAAAGTCTGGGTGTAAGCGGATATCCGAAATTCAATTCGCCGACCGAATTTGTCACAGATATGGGAAAGTTAGGGTGCAACCTAATCAACCTGGCCTCCAATCACAGCTTCGATTTTACCCAAGCCAATATCAATAACTCGGTCACCGCCTGGCAGAATACGCCGAACGTACTGGCTTTTGCCGGTGAAAACCAAAATCAAACTCAACATGATTCGGTTAAATACTTTATAAAAAACGGGGTCAAGTTCGCCTTCCTGGCATATACTACCTACTCCAATTCGGACGCTCCGCCACTCAATGGCTACGGCGTCAACATATTTTCAAAACCGTTCGCGTCTCAGCAAATTAGCTCCGCCCGGCAAAACGGTGCCAAATTCATAATCGTAAGCATGCGCTGGGGCACCGAGTACACTCAGACTCTCAATACCACTCAGACAGAAGACGCCCAATGGCTGGCCGATCAGGGGGTTAATCTAGTCCTCGGACACGGCACCCATGAACTGCAACCGGTCCAATGGCTAAGCGGCGCTAAAAATAGCAAAACTCTTGTCTGGTACGGATTGGGTAACTTCTTACATAGCCAGGAACCGGCCGCAACATTATTTAACGGTATCGCACTCATGCAGATCAATCCTCAGTCGCTGTCAATCTCAAAATTAGGTTTTCTACCCATTTACATGCATTACGAGTGGAGTAAAAGCCAGCAAGCAGCCGATGACATAGCAGCCAGGACCAATCTGCACCTTTATTTACTGGAAGATGCCAACCAGAACATGATTAACACCCAAGAACTCAATACCACCATCCAAGCCCAAGAGCAAAGAATCAGTACTACTCTTGATAGCTATGGGGTGAACGTACCCCTTTTAAGTACCAAACAATACTATGCTGAATTCAATCAATAGGTAGGTGCCGGCGGGTAGCCGAAAAACTGTTCCAGCGTCGTTATCCCCTGATTGTGCATGGCCGTCGCTGCCGGTATGCCAATATAGCGTATATGCCAGGGTTCATACTCATAACCGGTAATAGCTTGTCCGTTTTGAGGATAACGGATTATGAAGCCGAAGCGGTAAGAGTTGGCGGCCAACCATATGCCCTCCGGGGTAGAAGCAAAGCACTGAGCTACTTCACAGTTACGGCTGAGCGGCTCGACGTCGGCTGCCAATCCGGTCTGGTGCTCGCTATATCCGGGTCGGGCACTTTGCGTATCGGCAACAGCCTTGCCTTGCGTGCTTGCATAGCCGTCATAAAGCGACGTCTGGTAACTGTACGAGCGGTAGCCACTAGCCAGCATTAAAGATATGTTATCCGCCTTTGCCGCCTGAAACATAGCAGTAAGCGCATCGGCCGCCACTCGGCGCATTTGCATCGTCTCGTTACCCGGCACTCTTAGCGGTACGTTAGGCACAACTAGATCGCTCGGAATATAGTTGATGGGGTTCAGCGGATTTTTCTTGTTGACCACTACCCAGATCGAAGTCGGGTCGGTATGCGAGTACTGGGCGGTATTAAAAGCGGGTTTGACTGCCTGAGCTGGGATCGGCTTGGTTTTAGGTTTAGGCGCACTGACATGATTACTAGGTTTACTGATCAGGTTTTGAATGCTGAAGCCGGCCATGATAATGGCTAAGAAAAGTAAAAGCCAAGCAATTTTTTTCATCCATGACAATTTTAAACCAGACGAAAAACTATAGCCAAATCTAAGTAGTTATTAAGGTGATGGTGTAAAATATATGAAGGAAGTTTATGCACCGTAACAACAAAAATAACCAGAACATGCGCATATACCGTCCGGGCATGCTGCAAGTCGGTAACTATGCCGACTACATCAACAAAACGGTGGTCGTCAGCAACCAGACCGATAAGCCGGCTAAAAAACGCCGCTTTAGTTTGGTATGGCTAGTCGTATTGTTGGCAATAGTCGGCTCGATCGGCTATTTATTCCGCGGCGACGTCAAGTCGATTACTAATCAGTCGATTGTTAATCGACCGATTGCCAACGTTAATTCCGCGCTGCTATCCAAACCACAAACGACGGTCTGTAACGGCAACACTAATCCGAAACAGATTATTGTCATATTGAGCCTACAGCATCTCTGGGCCTGTAACTACAATCTGGTCGCCTACAGCTCTAACGTGGTCACCGGCTATACCGGTAACCCAGCCGACGTTACACCGACCGGAACTTATCATATCTATACCAAGGAGACTAACGTAACACTAACCGGCAACGACGGTGTAACTTCATGGCACGATCCTGTCAGCTACTGGATGCCGTTTCTATTCAACCAATACGGGGCCTATGGTTTTCACGATGCTACTTGGCGCACCCCTAATCAATTCGGTAATATTTCAACCAGTTCTCCCAACGCTTCACACGGCTGCGTCGAACTCCCGCTTAATACCGCCAAATGGTTATACGATTGGACTCAAGTCGGTACCCCTATAACCATCCAAGCGACTTGATCTTACCAAAAAGACCCGGAGGGTTGACTCCGGGTCGATTAGGAAGCCTCACACTTCCTAATTAAAAGCTTATGCCTATATAGTAAATATTTCAATAGAAAAGATTACAGACCCCTAGACAAATAAGGACTGCCTTTTAAACAAGCCCTCCAATGCAGTTCATGCCCGACAGACTCTCTAATACCAATGCGTTTGCTCCAGATAATTTCATCCGGTTTTAGCGGCTCAAGCAGTTCCAGTATTAAAGGTTCACTACTTAGATCGTGACCGTTAAGACTAAGATCAATCGCCAGATTTTTAGTCAGTTTAGCCGGACCGTTGAGAAAATCATTATCCTTATTAGATGGTCGTGATTTTATTATGTCGTCAAAACCAGACAGTGGTTTTAGGGCTCTGATTAAAACAGCCGAGCCGCTACTTTCACGACCGACCACTACATTCAAACAATAGTGCATCCCATAGGTAAAATATACATAGGCTCTGCCCGGCGGACCGAACATGACACGGTTTCGTTTAGTTGGGCCCTTAAAGCTATGACTGGCCGGATCTGATGCATCATAGGCTTCGGTTTCAACGATTTGACAGCGAAGTACTTGGCCATATCTTCTAACGATAATATGCCCACCGATTAGTCGGGCAGCCGCTTCATAAGCGGTTAATTGCCCCAGTTCGATCTCCAGGGGTGTCGGTCGATTCATCATGTCTATATTATATGAACAAGACCCACTATAATTTAAGTCATATGGACGAGACTTATGTGCCCTTAGCCGACCGGATGCGACCGACAAAACTCGACCAGGTGATTGGGCAAATGCATATAACGGCCAGCGGTAAACTACTGAATAAACTGGCCGCCGATAAACACCCGATCAGCCTAATTTTCTGGGGTCCTCCGGGAAGCGGCAAGACGACTCTAGCCAGGATTATAGCCAGTGAAACCAACGCTGATTTTATTGAATTATCTGCTGTAGCCTCAGGCAAAAAAGACGTTATGGCGGTTATTGACAAGGCTAAATCCAATCAGTTATTTAAAAAGACTACGGTTTTGTTCGTAGACGAAATTCACCGTTTCAATAAAGCCCAGCAAGACGCATTTCTGCCCTATGTCGAAAACGGTACCATCATACTAATCGGCGCTACCACTGAAAATCCCAGTTTTGAAGTTATTCCGGCCCTGCTCAGCCGCTGCCGGGTAGTCGTATTAAACAGCCTGAGCGAAGCCGACGTTAAGACTATAATCGAACAGGCCGCCCGCAAATTGAAAGTCAGCCAAACTAAACTCCCCAATAAAATTATCGACTTACTCGCTTCACTTAGCAACGGGGACGGCCGCTACGGCCTTAACCTGTTGGAATTGAGTCTTAATCTGGCCGGGGAAAAGCCCGTCAACCGCGCTATCGTCATGATGGCGGCCCAAAAACAAATACCACTGCACGATAAATCCGGCGAATCGCACTATAACCTGATTAGCGCGTTTATTAAAAGTCTGCGCGGTGGCAACGTGAGTGCTGCCTACTATTACATGGCTAGATTATTGCAAGGCGGCGAAGATCCGAAATTCATTGCCCGAAGGATGATTATTTTTGCCAGCGAAGATATAGGTTTGGCGGCTCCGGCCGCGCTTAATTTGGCAGTATCGACATTTTTAGCGGTTGAGCGTATTGGCTTGCCGGAAGCTGAATACAATCTGTATCATTGTGCAGCAGTCTTGGCCAAAGCGCCTAAGTCACGTCAGGTTGCCGAGAGTATGGTAAAAGCCAAACTCGCGGCCGAACAATACCCTAATCTCAATGTGCCGCTCCACTTAAGAAACGCACCGACTAAATTGATGAAAGAACTTGGGTATAACAAGGATTACCACTGGCAAGCCGGCTATAAACCGCAGCAGGGCTTTTTACCGCCCGAACTGAGTGACCTGGACATATTTAACGACTGATGGAGTTATCTAAAAACTCAAGCGTCCGTCTCCAGGCATCGGTTGCGGCCGTCTTGTCATAGGCATAAGGATTCGTGTCATTAAAGAAAGCGTGCCCGGTATTGGCGTATACCCGGTAACTGAAATCCACGCTGGCTGCATGCATACGGTTTTCAAGATCGGGCAGTTCCGTAGCCAAGCCGCGGTCGTTTTCACCGTAAAAAGCCAGGATTGGTGTGTTGATTTGGCGTAGTTTTTCAACCGGATGCCCGCAATGCCCGTAAAACGGTACCGCCGCTTTTAGTCTCGGTTCGACTACGGCCAGATTAAAACAGTAGCTGCCACCAAAACAAAATCCGACTATACCGACACGCTGCTTAACTGCCGGGCTGGCATATAACGCGTTAAAGACGGCTTGTAGTTTTATGATTGTTTTAGCCGTAAATTCAGGCGTTTGAGTCGGCTGCATCAATTCCATTAAAACCGGCTGGACTGCACTTCTTTTTTCAGGGTTAAAAAGATCGTGTTGCATTTGCTCATCAACTTTTTCTTTGATTGCCATTCCCGACAATAATTCCGGTGCATAGACCAAATAACCCTGACGCGCAAATCGATCGGCAACGTCTTTAGTATGATTATTAAGTCCCCATATCTCATGAATTACGATTAAACCACCCTTAACTTCCTGACTAGGTTCAGCCACATAGACTTCTGTATCGTCAATTTTTATAACTTTTGACATAACTTATTTCATCTACTCCTCTTAGCTTTAAATTTAAGTATACCGCCTTAAAGCTTTGAATTTCCTAAAACTCTTGTTTTGCAGCCGGCCAATCGTTAAGATTTAGTAACCATATATATAAGTTAAAATAAATATATGATCTCGGAAACGCAGAATTCATGAATCAGCTAACCACTTTTTTAATGGTAGCCTTGCTGCTTTTTCTGTCAGCAATTTATTCTGGCCTGAATATTTCCTTTATGTCTTTAAGTGTAAGCGAATTAAGGCGGGCCGCCAAAATCGGGAATAATAAGGCCCAAAAGTTGCTCAAGATTAGGCGTCGGGGTCATCTTGTGTTGTCTAGCGTCCTCATAATTAATATCGCCACGATTTCTGCCAACTCACTACTACTTAACCGCTATATAGTCAGTTGGCTGGCAGGCGTGATAGCTACGCTACTTACGGTCATCCTGGCCGAAATTATTCCGCAATCCATCTTTATACGCAGTCCATTGAAATACTCTTATAGATTCAGAGCTTTTTTAATAGGCGGCACTATTTTAACCTATCCGTTGAGCAAACCGCTTGAAATACTACTTAACCGGCTCTTGCCTTCGGGGCAAGCAAAATTATTCTCCAGACAAGAACTCGGCGTCATTATCGCCGAACAATATGACAATAAATCGTCAGAGCTGGATGAAGACGAAATCGATATTATGCGTGGCGCGTTAAGTTTGAGCGAAAAAAGAACTAAAGACATCATGGTACCAATTGATCAGGTTTTTTATGTTCATCCCGAAACATTAATCGACGATGACTTTATTGAACGGGCACGCAATCAGGGCTACAGCCGGATACCGGTTTTTAATAAGGAACTTAGCGAATGCTTAGGCATAGTTATGTT
>JAJYKI010000027.1 GCA_021788675.1 bacterium
ATTACACCTATGGAAAGTACGATACTGAATTCATAGGATTGGAATGGTCCCTAGCCTTGGGAGACTCGCACCGGTCCTACGCCAACAAAAATTGGTTAAAATAATAAAACAAGCCTTATAACCAAAAAGGGCACAACAAAACTCAGGAAAACGCCTCAAAAGGGCTAATTCCGATAAAAAATAAGAAGGATGCCGTATCTAGCCAAAAGCAAAGATACGGCACTTCTTTTATTAGATACAGATTTACCGGACATTTAAAAGGTGATAGTCTTAAGTAACAAAGGTTGTTAGATTAATGGGACATGTAATAGCGGTATTAAATCAGAAGGGTGGCGTTGGTAAAACAACAACGGTTATTAATTTGGCTGCTTATTTAAAAAAGATGAATAGGTCGGTTCTGGTGGTTGATATAGATCCTCAGGGCAATGCAACCAGCGGTCTTGGAATTGATAAGAAGCACATTAACGCTAGTACCAGAGAGATTATTCTCGGCATTAACCGCCTTGAGCATACAATTCTGCAAGTTAATAACGGAATTCATTTAGTGCCTACCAGTCAAAATCTTGCTGCTTTGGAGGTTGAATTGGTGTCTCTAAAGGAGCGTGAGTATGGACTAAGGAAGGCTTTAGAGAGTAGTAAATATGACTACGTTCTGATTGACTGTCCGCCATCGCTGAGTTTATTGACAATTAATGCCTTAGCCGCCTCTGATAGTGTTTTGATTCCGGTTCAAGCCGAATACTATGCACTGGAAGGGCTAAGTCAATTGTTGGAAGTTTTTCAGCTCGTCAGGTCAGGACTAAATCCCGATCTGAATTTACTTGGTGTTTTATTAACAATGTATGATTCGCGAACTGGATTATCCGAGCAGGTTAAAAATGAAGTTAAGAACTATTTTGGCGAAAAAGTTTTTGATACTGTCATTCCAAGAAACGTGCGTCTAGCCGAGGCTCCCTCGCACGGTAAACCGATTAGTGAATATGATAAATGGAGCAAGGGAGCCAGGGCATATAAACAGCTTGCTAAAGAAGTTCACCAGCGCGTAGTATCGTCTTGAGCTGGTAGGGAAATTCGTAAGTGTTTATGCTATAGTTAGCATTAATAATATGGCAAAGACGACAAAACACGGTCTGGGAAATGGTTTATCGGCGCTCATACCTAAAGAAATAGATGCCGAACTGTTTAAAGACGCGACCGAAAAGATCCATAAATTGGCGCTTAATATAATAGAGCCAAATTCCGATCAGCCCAGGAAACACTTCGATGAAGAATCTCTTAAAGAACTGGCCGAATCCATTAAGAAACACGGTGTATTGCAGCCGATAGTGGTATCGCCTGCCGGCAAGAAGTACCGTCTGGTTGCGGGAGAGAGAAGATGGCGAGCGGCTAAAATGGCCGAACTGACTGAGATACCGGCAATCGTTAAGACGTTTGAAGAACTGGAAAGGTTGGAAGTAGCCATCATAGAGAACGTACAAAGAGTCGACCTTTCGCCTTTAGAGCAAGCTGCCAGCATTGAAAAACTGCATCAGCAATTCTCAATGTCTTATGAAAGCATCGCCAAGCGGCTTGGCAAGGCATTGTCGACCGTGAACAATATTGCGAGACTACTGCAGCTGCCCCCAGAAGCTACCGAAGCTTTGAACAAAAAAATTATAACCGAAGGTCACGCCCGGGCAATCCTGTCGCTCAAAGATCATCCTGAACAACAAAAGCATTTACTGGCCGGTTGTATTAACGGTTGGAGCGTTCGCCAAGCGGAGCGTTTCGCAGTTAGTGTTAAGGAAGGTTTTAAGGATTCCAAACAAGCTCAAGCCAGAGTTTATGAGGAAACTCCGGAAACTAAAGTCTTAGGCAAGAGGCTTGGTACTAAAGTTGCACTGAAGCGTATGGCTAAGGGCGGAAGGCTTGAGATTACATTTAAAAACGATCAGGATCTAAAAAGAATCATAGATCTTATCGATTAGTTTTATATATTTATTAAACTAAAAGACTTTTGCCTGAGACAAGGGAAGTATTCTTAGTACCAGCTGGCCGATAACCTGGCTTGTATTGATGGGGCCAAACATTCTTGAATCACAGGACACCGTCCGATTATCTCCCATGACAAATAACTGATGATTATTTAGAGTCACGGTTTCGTTTGGCGTGGAAGGCTGAATAAAGTGGCCACTGTTATAGCCGAGCTGATTATCCGGCTGTAATCCGTTCGGATATTTTTTGTCATATATAGTAACGGTGCCGTTTTTTATGACTACTTTATCTCCGGGCAAACCGATAACTCTCTTGATAAGCTGTTTAGGAGTGGCTTGTCCGCAGCTGGATAAATTAGACTCTTCAAATACTATTATTTCACCGCGCTTTGGAACGTACTGGTGTCCGGTTATGCTTGCCCAGGTTCGCGGTACTTTCCAGATAATTAATTTGTCCTGATTTTGCAGGGTTGGTTCCATGCTGGGGCCGTCAACCGCATAGGAGCGGAACACGAAAGTAATAATCAAAAATGCAAAAAACAGGGCAAGTAAAATTACCCCTGCAAAAGACAAAAATTCACGAATGCCTGAATTATTTTTGTCCATAGCCTATGTTTCTTTTTTCAGGCCTAAATAATGAAATCACCACTGCATTAAACTATAGCATGTTTAGACGTTGCTTAGTCAAAAATATAATCAGACTTCTTAAGTTTAGTGTTTTTTAGTATATTTATATTGTAATGGAACTTGCTTTTAGGAGGCTTAAGCCGACAAAGGGCGTATCTGCCCTAGTGCATAATTCTTTGCTGGCTTTATTGCCTTTGATTATTTTCGCGCTAGTCAGGCTGAATAAGACTGACTTTACTCAGCTGGCTCTCATACTCATCGTATTAAGTAAATGGCGTATGTTTGCCGTCAGGCCGAGATTTTGGCCGGCGAACATAAGAGCGAACTCCGTTGATTTAATGGTAGGACTGTCTACGGTCGCATTTATGACCATTAGTCCGAATATAATATTGCAGCTTGTCTGGATGTTTGCGTACGGCTTTTGGTTGATAAAAATCAAGCCGGCAAATTCCAGCCTGATGATCTCGGTTCAGGCGGGTATAGGCCAACTTGCTGCACTAAGTGCATTATATTTGGCATGGCCGAATGGGCCGCTTTACGGACTTACTTTGGCAACGGGAATTATATGTTATTTGGCCGCCAGACATTTCTTCGATGCCTTCGACGAAAGTTACTCCAGACTATTAAGTTATTTATGGGGTTATTTTGGCGCCAGCTTGGCTTGGCTGCTGAGTCATTGGCTATTGTTTTACGGTAGCATTGCTCAGCCGACAGTATTATTGACGGCTATAGGTTACGGAATGGCCGCTCTTTATTATCTAGACCACCAGGACAAGTTGAGTAAAAGCATTCAAAGACAGTTCGTTTTGGTCATGGTCCTAATAATTTTAATCGTATTAATCTTCTCAGATTGGGGAAGTAAAGTAGTCTAAATCAAGGGGGAGACTAAATGCTGGGCAAAACCAACAAATCCGAAACTTCAGAGCGACTAAATTCAATATCCACGAGACCGAAACAGGCTCGTAGCGGTAAGACCATAACTATTACCTTACCGCGTATTAACAGGCCGAAAATTAACCTGAAACGTCTATTAACGTCTATGCAGGCTCTTTTTCTTGTGTTGGTGCTGGTAGTTGGAGTTGTGGCCGGTTTCCTAGGCGGCTTAATTGAATCGGTCGGCTATAACGGCAAAGTCTACACGGCGTCAATTAGCCAACAATCAAAAATTATCCCTTCCAATAATCAGTTAATAGTCGATATTGCCAAAAAACTATCGCCCAGCGTCGTAAGTGTTAACGCGACATCCAACGCCCAGTCGACGCCGAACTTTTTCGGTTTTTCGCAGCAGGTGCAACAGCAATCCGAAGGTACCGGAATTATCATATCCAGCAACGGTCTGGTGTTGACCAATCGCCATGTCGTACCGGCAGGGACGAGCTCGGTCAGCATTACGCTTAGCAACGGTACTCAGCTTAACGACGTAACTGTTGTCGGACGGACTTCGCCGAGTGATAGTTTGGATATTGCAATATTGAAAATCAACAATACTCAAGGTCAAAAACTGACACCTGCGGTCATCGGGGATTCGAGTACGGTTCAGGTGGGTGATGGTGTCGTGGCAATCGGTAACGCGCTCGGTCAATTTCAAAACACAGTAACCAGTGGCATCATATCCGGCTACGGTAGAAATATTACCGCCAGCTCCAGTAGTGGCGGCAGTAACAGTCTGTTCTTGCCTTATTCCGGGACATCTACGGGTTCGAGTGAAAATCTTAGTGATCTATTTCAGACCGATGCCGCGATTAATGAAGGCAATTCGGGCGGTCCTTTAGTAAATTTAAATGGTCAAGTCATCGGTGTTAATACGGCAATTGCGAGCAATTCGCAAAACATCGGCTTCGCTATCCCGATCAATGAAGTCAAAGGCCTTATTAAAGAGGTTGTAAAGACAGGGAAGTTTAAGCGTCCGTTTCTTGGCGTCCGCTACATTCCCGTAACCCCGGCTGTTAAAAGCCAGTATCATCTAAGTGTCAATAACGGTGCCTATATACCAAAAGGAAGTAGTTCGAGCCCGTCAATAGTAGCCGGCACCCCGGCTGCAAAAGCTAAGCTCAAGCCAGGCGATGTCATAACTAAAATTAACAATACATCGCTTAATCTACGCAATGATTTAGCGACTGTAATTGATCAATTCGAGCCGGGTCAAAGCATCAAGCTGACCGTCGTTAACGGATCAAATACCAGAACCGTGCAAGTCAAACTTGGCGTTGCGCCAAACTAAAAACCTGTATAAAGTCATTGGTTTTATCAAGTTCATAGTTGTGGCTTAAGGCAATTTCGGCCAGATCCTTGTGCTGTGGCGGCATGGATTCGGTTATGATGTGATCCGGTTTGGTAGGTAGTTTGTCTATTTGACAAAAAAGCCGCTCATACAGCTCAAGTCCGGTTTGACCGCCAAAAATAGCCGTTTTGGGTTCGTCCGCAGCAGAACGATTGATTTGCCAGCTATCAGGTACGTAAGGTAGATTGGCGATTATAATGCACGGGCTTTTAAAATCGGCATCGTTAAGCCGTGCGATTAAATCACTATTAGTAAATTGAATCCGACAGGCATATCTTTCGGCATTAATCCGGGCAACATCCAAGCAGTTCTTATCTATGTCTGTGGCAATGGCGCTACATCTTGGCAATTCAAGCTTGGCGGTTATGATCAGGGCGCCGGAACCGGTTCCGACTTCGATTACGTGGCAGGCATCATTCTTATCCCGGCAGAGCTCGAGTAGTTCCTCAATAATGGATTCGCTTTCAGGGCGGGGTTCAAGAACTCGGCTGTCGACAAAAAAATCTCGACCGTAAAATTCGGTCTTTTGACGTACATAAGCTAATGGTATGTGTCGTGAGCGCCTTAAAACCGCCCGTTTGACGTTACTGAACTGATCAGCGGTTAATTGAATGTGCGATTCGGCCAGTATTTTTGCACGATCAATGCCGGTAATGTCTTCTATTAGTACCAGGGCGTCTAAGCGGGCGGTGTTGATGCCGGCAGATTCAAGCCGGTGCTGAGCCCAGCTTAGTACTTCTTGCGTCGTTTTGATCAAGTTTACGACTCCTTGGTGATCAATTCGTGCTCGGCGTTTTGAAGCTGTTGCATGATGTCATCGATATCCCCGTTGAGTGCGCCGGGAATATTGCTGCGTGAATAATTAATCCGGTGATCGGTGATCCTATCTTGTGGAAAGTTGTAAGTGCGGATTTTTTCGCTACGGTCACCACTTCCGATCAGGCGGCGTCTGGCGTCGGATAGCTCTTGCTGTTCCTCTTCGATTTTACGTTGCAATAGTCTGGATCTGAGTACACTCAAGGCTTTAGCCTTGTTCTTGATTTGTGACTTCTCGTCTTGATTGGATACCACGATGCCGGTTGGCAGGTGAGTGATGCGTACGGCGGAATCGGTCGTATTGACGCTCTGGCCGCCATGACCGCCGCTACGATAAACGTCAACCCTTAGATCGCTTGGATTAATTTCAATGTCGGACTCCTCGGCTTCGGGCAGTACGGCCACCGTAGTGGTAGAAGTGTGGATTCTGCCTTGGCTTTCAGTTACCGGGACTCTTTGCACCCGATGTACGCCGGCTTCAAATTTTAGTTGTTTATAGGCTTCATGGCCATGAACGCCGAACGTTATTTCTTTAAAGCCACCGACTTCATTCGGGCTTTCATTGATAAGTTCGATTTTATAGCCATGGGTTTCAGCCCACCGGCTGTACATACGAAACAGATCGCCGGCAAATAAAGAGGACTCGTCGCCACCGGCGGCCGCGCGTATCTCTATAATCACGTCACGTTCGTCGTTGGGGTCTTTGGGAACGGTCGCCGCAATAATCTGATTATCGATGGCTTGAAGCTGCGGAGTAAGTGTATCGATTTCTTCCAGCGCCATAGTCTGGATATCTTTGTCCGGATTATCCTTTAATTCCTCGGCTTCTTTGAGTGCTTTTAATAGGCGGGCTTTCTCATCATACATACCTATAATGTTGGCGAGCTCGCTGCGTCGCTTGGCTAATTTCGGATAAGAACTGTCGCTAAATATAGCCTGATCGCTTAGCTTGACCTCAATGTCATTGAGTTCGTTGCGCAGTTCGGTTTCTTTCTGTTCCATGAGCCTATTCTACTACTTAATCAATCTACACATGCCTTAAAGACACGATAATATATGCCTATTGCTAATTAATCGAGCCTGGACAGCTAAGCAGCTTTGGCTTTTTCGGTCTTGGCAGCGCTACGGTCGGCCTGGCGCTTGGCTTGTTTCTTGGCAGCATTGACGCGCTTGTCGCGAGCTTCTTTTGCAGCCGCGGCACGGGCCTTAAACTTATCTACTCTTCCTTCAATATCGAGGATCTTTTCTTCGCCAGTAAAGAAGGGGTGTGATGCCGAACTGACGTGCACCTTAATAAGCGGGTACGTTTTGCCATCTTCCCAGGTAATTGTTTCTTCGCTAGTAGCAGTTGAACGTGTCAACAGGCGAAAACCGTTGTTCAGGTCTTCAAATATCACCAAGCGATAGTTGTCCGGATGCAGTTGTTTTTTCATACAGACAATTAATATATCTTTTTTTACCCCTAAAAGCAAGACTTGCTTGAATAAATATTGCCCGACAGTCGCTTTAGGCCCAAAAAAGCCTCGGTTTTTTAAGTTGAAGAGCATTGACCTATATACGTATGTATTGCTATCATATACGTATGAAAACGAAACTCACTCTTAGCATAGATGAAGATTTAGTGCAATTTGCTCATAAACAGGCCGAGATTAGTAAAAGCTCTGTTTCTGGTATGTTTTCTGAGTATTTAAAGCTACTTGAGGCTCACCAAAGCAAAATAGCTGGTCCAAGTGTTGCTAGTATGGTTGGCGCCTTAAAGCAATATCCAATTGATGATTCAAAACAAGCAATACGCAGTCTCTATGCACAAAAATATTCTAGTTGATTTGAACATCATTCTAGACGTCTTATTAGAACGCCCGGGCTATAAAGCTTCACAAGCAGTTTTAGAAATACAATCACCAATTGATTACACTGTGTTTGTTAGTGCGCATGTAGTTACTACTTTCACCTATTTACTTGAGAATGCCAAAGTGCCTAAGGAAGAGATAAAACGCAATGTTGATTGGCTATTACAAAGCTTTTCGATTGTAGCTACAGATAGCAGAATATTGTTGAGTGCTCTAAAAAGTAATATAAAAGACTACGAGGATGCGGTTGTCGAGCAAGCCGCATTAGGCTGCGGAGCTTCGGTTATCATTACTCGTAACGTAAATGACTTCAGCCAAAGCGCGATACCCGCAACAACACCCGAAAAGTTTTTATTAAGCCACGCATCCTAAGTTTAGTCTTATCTTGCTTGAGACAAGAGTAATAGAGTTGAAAAACTAACTCCTTATTGGTATAATTACGCCCACATATTAATAAGCAGGCTGGTAGGTTTGATCCTCTTTACCCGAGACAGCTTTGTCCGGGATAAGCTCACTAGCTCAAGAATAAAGGATCGATCCGTAAGTTTAGGTTTACGGAAAAGAAAGGTTTTATATGTCATCAAACGTAGATATAAAGCAGTTGCTTGAAGCCGGTGCCCATTTTGGTCACAAAACCAGTCGCTGGCATCCAAAAATGGCTCCCTACAT
>JAJYKI010000028.1 GCA_021788675.1 bacterium
CGTAAATAGAGCCGCCGCTGCCTCCTTGGTAGCCACCAAAAATATAGATATGGTTATTATAGGCTACGGCCGGAAAGTAGTTTCTTCCCGTCGTAATTGATGTGGCGTTGGTTGTCCAAGAGTTATTCAGATAGCCAGTGGCCTGAATCGGTGCATACTGAATGTCCGAGAATGGACTTCCCCCGGCATTTCCGCCCATGATGTAAAAGTATCCGCCGTATGCGATAACAGCCAGATCCTGTCGGGCTGTTGTGAATGATGTTGTTTGGACCCAGTTAGATATGCTGCCGTCAGCATTAATCGGTGCCACATAAGTCGTTGCATTATAGCCCGATCCATAACCGCCGGCTTCATAAAGATAGCCGTCATAGGCGTAAGCGCTGAACTGGTTATTGGCCGCGGGTAGTGTAATGCTATTGGTTTGCCAAGTCGTAATTGAGCCGTTGGCATTGGGCTTGGCGTATTGGATGTCGCTTAGAAAGGCTGAGCCGGTGTAGCCACCCATGACGTAAATGTAGCCGTTATATTCGGCTGAGGCGAAACTGGTTCGGGCAGCTGTAAATGTAGTAGCGTTAGTGGTCCAGGTTCCAATCGAACCGTCAGCATTAATCGGGGCATATTGGGTATCGCCTAGTATAGCCGAGCCGCTGTAGCCACCCATGACGTATACGTAACCATTTACGACCTGACAATTCTGACTAGTCCTGGCGGTCGTAAAAGTAGTAGGGTTGGTCGTCCATGGGCCCGGTGCGCCGTTTGTGCCAATTTTGGAGTACTGTATATCGTTATAATAAGACACTCCGGATCCGCCCAGGATATAAATGTAGCCGTTATATATGAAACCGCATGCGCCACTTCGGCCGTTAGTAAAGACGTTAGTGGCTGGCGTCCAGGCTCCAATTGCGCCGCTGCTGATTGATGCATATTCAACTGTGTTTATATTGGCAGTGCCGTTGTAGCCGCCAAGTATATATATGTAATTATTATCGGCTGCGACCACTAATCCCTCATCGGTGTATGGCAAAGGGTTAGTGTTGGTCGTATAGCCGCTCAGTATGCCTCCCGTCAGGGGAGCGGTAGATATCTGTCCAGCCGTAAGATTCAGGTTACTTTCGGCATTTCCGTTCTGAATAAAACTGTTTGCCGTACTTACTACTACGGAAGGGTCAATGTCTATCGGAAAGCTTAATTTGTTAAGATGAGTGACATTTAGCGTTAATATGTTTCCATGCAAAGAAAAGTATGGCTTGACACCTCCTGGATTAAGAACCGAGGAAGCGGACATTTTGACGTAGGGTGCCGGTATTTCAAATACCAAATTGGTTTTTCGGCTATTAATTTTTGCCTTTTGAATTAAAGCCTGATCGCCGGGAGTGCCATAGTTAATGTTGCCGTATAGTACTGAATCGGCGCTATATATTCCAACACTGCCATCGGCATTAAGTCGTGCTTGCAGGGTGGACGGTAGATTTAACCGGTACGAAAGCTGTAACGAATTTTGACTTGGATTTTTTAAGACTATGAGGTCTTCTTTGATGCCGTTTGTTTGCGGGGTATATATGAGCTGGGCGCTAAGCTTTGCTAGTGGATATACAAGGTGGGAAATTTCAGTCTGGCCGCCGGAATGCGGGACTATGGTTTTAGCGGCTTTGCCATCAAGGGTTTTAAAGCGGGGAATCATACTGAAGCTCAATTTGGTAGTCGGGTCGTAGTATGTTATTCCTTTACCGAGTGTGGCCGGAATTTTTGCTGCATAATAATCGTAACTTGGCAGGTTATTGGTGCGTCCTATGCTAAGACCCTGGGTTTTTAGATAATCAGGGTTATTAAGCGCGGCATTGTTATAGATAAAAACGTGCGCTTTGTCGTTGTAAGTTAAGTTTCGGTTGATTTTGTAGCTGAATTTGGCCGTCAGTCTGATAGCCGAACGGCTTAGTTGATAAGGATTTTGAAAAATAATCAAAACTGCCGCCAATATAAACAAGCAAAAAGCCAGGGTAGATAAAATTAACTCAACGTTGATGTCGGACAATTTTGTCTTGATAATTCTAAACCGGCTTTTGATTTTTCTATGCATAATACAAAAACACAAACCCCCAACTCTTTTATGATTTAAAAGAGTAATTTAGCATTACTATTTTAACATGCAAGCCAGCCGTTTATAAAATCAGATTGTATTAGAGTATTTCTGGAATATTTGCTTAGCGAGTTCTTCAAATTGCATCCATAATAGCGCCCAGCCCCAGACTATAAGTACCAGCCAGATGCTGATGCCATGGAACAATACTCCTGTTAAGGCCAGCAGGGTAGATGTGATTTGCGTGCCCATAGTCGCCAGAATGACTTGTTTGCTGGGTAGCCAGCGCCACCAGTGCCTCTTGGTGTGAGCAACATAAATGAGCAGGTCGCCACTAACGGCTAACTTCAAGAAGAACATCGTCTGGATATCGTCAATCGATAAATGCAGCAGGTACTTGATGATAAAGAATAGACCGAGACTTTCCATGATGCCGATCGTTCCGTACATGCTTGCCAGCGTGAAGCGTCGTCTGACATTAATCGCTTCGGGCTTTGAAGTGGCTTCCACCTTATCGTATGCCAGGCTTATTATCGGCAAATCATTGAGCAGGGCTAATAAGATGATTTGCACCGGCGTCATTGGGAAGGTGCCGTATAGCACGCTTAAGATGGCTATAGTTAAAATCAGCCGGAAGCTTTCCGAAATCCTATAAACCGAGTAATAATAAGTCCGCATAAATATTTTACGGGCTTCAATAATGGCATTACGAATTACACCGATGCCGTTTGTCATCAGTACGATATCGGCGGCACTTTTCAGAGCATCAACGGCGTTTTTGACAGCAATACCGACGCTAGCTTGTTTAAGCGCCGGAAGGTCGTTGACGCCGTCACCAGTCGCGGCGACGACGTAAGCTTTGGCTCCGGCTTTGACTATGTTGAATTTATCATCGGGTAGAACTTCAGCAAATACGTCAGTGGCGTTAAATGCTTCCATGCTCAGGCTGGCGGTTTTTCCGGCCGCAACCATGACTTGTTTATTGAAGCCAAGTTTTTGGGCAACCCGGGCGGCTATAGCCTTATTGTCTCCGGTCATCATCTTGACGCCAATGCCGTTATCCTTCAAAAAGCTGATCACTTTACCGCTGTCTTCTCTAAGGGTGTCGCTTAGTAGCATCATGCCGATTAGTTCAAGTTGGCGTTCATTTTGTCCGCTGGTGAGCGCAATGGCCAAGCTGCGATAGCCTAGCGCGGCGGCGTGCTCAATATCGGCGTTGAATTTTTGGCGCAACTCTTCATTTATATTACACAGCTGTTCAATTATTTGAGGCGCCCCGATACTGACGGTATAATCCTGGCCGTCTTTTTTGACTATGGCAGTGCTGCGCTTGCGCTTAGAATCGGCTGGCGTAAATTTAATTTGCTCAAATTGCTTAATATCGTCTACGGCAGCCCGGGTTACGATAGCCTGGTTAATCGGATCGGGTAGATCGGTCTTCGTGCCGGATATTGCCCATTTAAGAACCTCTTTTAAATTATGGTCCTGATATAAAACGATGTCTTCAACGACTATTTCATTTTTGGTTAAAGTGCCGGTTTTGTCACTTAGCAGCATATTAACATTAGCTAGATCTTCTAGTGAGCTGAGACGTCTGACGATAACGTGCTTCTTAGTCAGCCGGACGACTCCTAAGCTAATAATAAGACTCATGACGGTTGGCATGGCGACTGGCGTACCGGCTATCAACATGCTTAAATCTAGTGTCAGAAGAGTTGGTATGCTTTGATGTTTTAGGCCAAGATAGATGGTTATAGCGACAGCGGATATTAGACTGACGGCGGTAAGAAATTCGGTAATCGTCAGGATGTCGCGGTCCAGTGAGCTATTTTTCGGTTTGCTACTGACGAGACCAAGGGTGCGACCGAATTTGGTGCGCATTCCGGTCTGGGTTACCGCTCCGGTAAGGTCTCCGGTTGTAATAAACGACCCGGAAAAGGCAGCTTGGTTAACGCTTTTTTCTTGAGGCAGCGATTCTCCGGTGAGGGCAGATTCATTAATACTGACATTGTCACATTCTATTATGGTTAGGTCGGCTGGAATTACGTTGCCGACTCCGAGTTGAACTAAATCGCCTGGCACGAGCATGGTTGAAGGAATTGATTTCCATTGTCCGTCGCGCTTGACGCTGACATTGATTGTCAGTTTTTTCTGCAGGGTCTCGATAGCCTCATCGGCTTTGCTTTCGTGCCATTGGGCAATACCGAAGTTGACTAAAAACAGGGCTAATATAAACCAGCCGTCGAAAGTCTTGCCAATATAAAAGGACAACAACGAGGCTGCCAGAAGAAGCAGAGACATCGGCGAGATTAACCAGTGCAGAACCTTCTTAAATAAGGACGGTTTTTCGTCCGACATGGCGTTTGGGCCGTATTTGGCAAACAGCTCATTGACCTGGGCTGTGTTTAGCCCGGAATTCTCACGGTGAATCTTATTTGCTACCGTTTCGTCTTTGGTGTCTCCATTCGGCTCATCTGTCATTACTAAGCTTTGCTATTTACCTTGTTGAGTATTAGCGCAAACACATAACCGCCGGCTAAACCGTCAATCAGTCCCCACATCAGCCCGATTATGCCCCCGATGAAGGTTGCCTTAAAACCTAAATATAATGCTGAGATGACGTTAACCAGACCGTCATTGCCCCAGCCGGCCGCGGCCATCCAGCCAACCATAAGCATGCACAGTCCCCATGTAATACTGGTGGCAATAGCGAACCTAAGCGGATTAAACTTCATTAATATATTCCTTTTTGTTTTAGTTTTACGCTAACCATTATATAGCCCCGTCAAGTTTATGCCAAAAACCGAGCCTTTAGATCATATCTAAAATTAGACTAGCCGAGCTTACGCTTGGACTTTAGTCGGTAGCGTCCGCTTTGCTGTGATGTATGGTGCCGTCGGGATGATGAGGTGGTGAATAAACCGTTATAATCTTCATGGACCCATCGCTGCCGTTGACAAAGTTATGCCTTAATCCGGCTCTTACTAGAGCCATATCGCCCGCTTCAAAGCTAGCTTCGGTATCGTCGATGACTAATTTTCCCCGGCCCTCCAGGCAAATCAGGAGTTGTTCGTTGTCTTCATGGACCTCCATGCCTATATCCTCGTGCGGATTTAGGCTCATTATAACGACCTGCATGTTATTGCCAGTATCGATTACCTGTCTGAAATCATTGTTAGTTAAGGCGCGCTGCGTTAACTTCTGAACATAGTCATGCATCTTTTAGTCCTCCGCTTTAGTTTGCTAATAGCTTAACGCTGGAATTAATTTTTGGCTGTAATATTAGTCGCTTTTAGCCAAGAAAACTTTAATTTAGTATCCGGGGCAGCCTATACTATTAATTAATATGGGTAAAAACAGCATTTATCCCCGACATAATAATTTCCGGACAAGCAAGCTGTTCTTCGCCTTATTGATACTTGCAATTATGGGTTTAGCTGCTGCAACGGGAACCCATCTTTATTATTTTAAAACTACCCAACCTGAGGCTGCGACAAGTCACAGCGTTACAGCCAAGGCCGCATCTAATAATTTGACAAAGCTTGAAGGCAGTTATCTGTTCAGTGGCACTATAGTGCTGGCGCGCGGGGTTGAATCTTACGCGAACGGCGACTACAACCAGCCCTTTAGTGGCATGGCAAGTCTTGGCACCTATGACGCCCATATAGGGGTTTTGGAGTGTCCGATTACAACTAATGCCGACAGTTTTGCTAATGAAGTTCAAAACCTGGTTTTCAATTGTCAACCATATTGGCTGCCATACCTGAAAAAATACTTTCCTATTCTTAATCTATCGAGCGATCATTTGAACGATCAAGGTCCACAAGGCATTGCAAGTACGTTTAAATTATTAAATGCTGCCGGCTTTCAAACCGTTGGTACTTACGATCCGCATTCCTTGAGTGATGATTGCAAAGCCATCATTTTGCCGGTGCGCATAATCGCAAGCAATGGTCAAACAAAGCCGGCGACACTTCCGATCGCAATGTGCTCATACAATTACAAATTTCTCTTTCAGCCTCAACCCGGTGAAATCGCCAGTATTAGTCAATGGTCAAAAATAATGCCCGTCATTGCGCTTCTAAACGAAGGACCGGAGTACCATCATACGGCTAGCACGCAGCAGGTTGAATATGCTCACGAAATGATTGATGCCGGTGCCGATATGGTTATAGGCAACGGTACGCACTGGATTCAGAATACGGAAATCTACAAAGGCAAGCTTATCGCATATTCAATGGGCAACTTTATTTTCGATCAGTTGGATAAAGATGGTCGAATCGCATTAAATCTGGCAGTTAATATAAGTCTGCCGTACAGCCCAAACCTAGCTCGCTGGATAAATTTAGCACCGACTTGCTTAGCCAATAATGAGTCCTGCTATAAGATAGCCGAAAGCATGCATCTGACCAAGCTAAAGCCGTTTTATAGTTTTAATGCCATTGCCAGCTACGGCGGTTATTTGCAGGTTGCCACTAAAGCCAGCCCGGCGGATCAGGCGTATATGGAGATGCGGGCCAACTGGACGCAGACTCTGTCCCAATTGCCGCATAATTATTGATTCGACGGTTGACAAATTAATTCTAACTCCGACAATTGAAACCATGCCACTTAAAGCAAAGGCCCGACAATTTTATTGGGGCGTATCCACTTCTGCTCATCAGATAGAAGGAGATAATTACAATGACTGGGCCGTATGGGAAGAGCATAACGCCAAACGTCTGGCCGGTTCTGCCAATGCCGATAAAAATTATGGTAATGGACGCAAGCTTTTACCGGATTGGGATTTAATACGTGAAATCGCCAAATCACCCCAAAACTATATTTCGGGTATAGCGGCGGATAGCTGGCGATTATGGAAAGAAGATATCGACTTGGTTAAGTCCATGGGTTTAAACGCCTACCGGTTTTCGATCGAATGGTCTCGCATTCAACCCGAACGCAATCGGTTTGACGACAAAGCCATGTCAAAATATGTCGCCATGGTCAGTTACTGTCACGACAACGGCATCACCCCCTTTATAACCCTGCACCATTACACTAATCCGGTCTGGTTGGCAGAAATGGGGGGCTGGGAAAATCCGAAGGTTAGTGAAATTTTTGCTGCCTACGTCGAATACGTCGTTAAACGAATGCCAAACGACCAACAAATCTACTATGCGATCATTAATGAACCCAATGCCTATGCCTTAATTGGATGGATAGTTGGGATCTGGCCGCCGGCCAAGCACAACTATTTAGCCTATCGTAAGGTTAAGCGCAACCTTGTGCTGTCTCATAAACGCGCCTACTCGATTATTAAGGCCAATAATCCGTTAGCCCAAGTATCTTCAGCCGTTAACCTGGTCGATTATGAGCCATCTGCCAATCTTTATAAGCCTATCAATCGTTGGCTTGCAAAATTGGCCGAGCGTTATACCAACGAATGGTTCATCGATCAGACTAAAGACAGTCTGGACTATCTTGCCATCAATCATTATATGCACTGTGTAGTCAATCTGGGGTATTTTAAGAATGATCGGTCGGAACCGAAGTCGGATCTGGGCTGGTTTGTATATCCGCAGAGTTTGGGTAACGTCATTGAAGAAGTTCAGAAATATAATAAGCCGGTAATTATTACCGAAAACGGGCTGGCCGACGCGCAAGACGAACTGCGGCCGTGGTATATTGCCGAGTCGATTAAATCACTCAACGAGTCGATTAAGAAGGGCTATGACGTGCGCGGCTATCTGCATTGGTCGCTACTCGACAACTTTGAGTGGGATAAGGGTTATTGGCCGAAGTTCGGGCTATATTCCGTCGACCCGTCCACTCAGAAACGCACTAAGAAGCGTAGCGCCGGATTGTATATGAAAATAGTCAGGCAACAAACTCCTAAAGACAGATAGCTGCCTAAAAAATGCAATATAAACCGCACCCTCGGTCGGTTT
>JAJYKI010000029.1 GCA_021788675.1 bacterium
ATAACCTTGTGATCGTACGCCTTTAAACGGATGCGAATGCGTTGTTTGCTGTCGCTACTTGCTTGAGCCATGTATTCTCCTACTACTTTAGTTTCGACGTAACCTCTTCCGGAGTGATGAGTGACCGGACGAGTTCTCGTCGAGATTTTATAACTAGACGCTATTATATCTTATCTGTAGTAGAATTCAAGATTTAGGCAGCTCAGAACCGATTGAAGGCGTCCGGCCGTATTTATCTACTATGTTGGTTCCAGACTTAGGATCAATTGGATAGTTTAAATTCCAGGCATCACCGTTAGCAGGCGCAAAGACGACCTGCCCGATATTTAATTTATTAGAGGGTTCGATATGGCCGTTTGAAACAAAGGTGGCTTCATTTTTAGGACACAGTATTACTTCTGGTCCGGATGGGCCGCCTTTATCTAAAATGTAGCCGATATAGTTACCATAAATTACAGGATCATAGATGCCGGCACCACAAACGTTTGCTGACGTATTTTCAGCATAAGCAACCGGACTGTTTGAGCCTATTTTATAACTGATAATATTCTCAGCTTGGGTAATAGTCTGTTCGGGGGTTCGGTTGGTTAACGATTTATCAGCATGCCCATTGCTAGTATTAGCATTTAAACTTAATCCAATACCACCTGCTTGTGCACCTAGAAGACCAAAACCAATCACAGAGTCTCTAACACGATGACTTTTAGGACGCAACGATTCAACTTTATTCATTACCATAGTATATACTACTCCGACTGCTACGTCAATGTTTTTAGATCAATTTAGCGGAGATATAAAAAGCCCCCTATTAATATTTAGGAGGCTTTTTGGGGCATCAAACTAAAACTGTTATTTTACAATCTTAGTAACGACACCGGCACCGACGGTTCGACCGCCTTCGCGGATAGCGAAGCGCAATCCTTGGTCCATAGCGATTGGTGCTAGCAATTTAACTTTAAAAGTAATTGTGTCGCCCGGCATCACCATTTCCTTGTCGGCTGGAAGTTCAACTTCACCGGTTACGTCCGTGGTTCTAAAGTAGAACTGCGGTTTGTAGCCCTTAAAGAACGGCGTATGACGTCCACCTTCTTCTTTGGTAAGGATATATACTTCACTCTCGAATTCAGTATGAGGCGTAATGGTACCCGGCTTGGCTAGTACCTGACCGCGCTCGATATCTTCACGCTCAATACCCCTTAAAAGAATACCGGCGTTATCTCCGGCTTGACCTTGATCAAGCTGTTTTTTGAAAGCTTCGATGCCTGTTACTACAGACTTCTGAGTCGGTTTAATGCCAACGATTTCAACTTCTTCGTTCATTTTGACTACACCGGACTCAATTCTACCGGTAGCGACTGTGCCGCGTCCTTTGATTGAGAATACGTCTTCGATTGGCATAAGAAACGGTTTGTCCAGATCGCGAACCGGCTCTGGGATATATTCATCCATGGCATTAACAAGTTCCATGATCGCGTCCTCATTTTCCTTATCGCCTTCCAGCGCTTTGGTAGCTGAGCCACGAATAATTGGGCAGTCGCGGTCAAATTCATACTTGGCAAGCAAGTCGCGGACTTCCTCTTCGACCAAGTCGACGAGTTCTGGATCGGCAAGATCCATTTTGTTTAAGAAGACTAGGATGCTTGGTACGCCAACCTGACGGGCCAAAACAACGTGCTCGCGGGTTTGCGGCATCGGACCATCTGCTGCGCTCACGACCAAGATAGCACCGTCGATTTGTGCGGCGCCCGTGATCATGTTCTTGACGTAGTCGGCGTGTCCTGGCATATCCACGTGTGCGTAGTGCCGTTTTTCGCTCTCATACTCCTGGTGTGAAGTGGCAATGGTAATACCACGCTGCCTTTCTTCTGGTGCGTTATCTATCTGGTCGTAGGCAACGGCTTTGTTAACGTCGCTAGGCAACCTTTTAGCTAATACTGCGGTAATCGCAGCGGTTAATGATGTCTTGCCATGGTCAACGTGACCCATAGTACCGACGTTGACATGTGGCTTCGTACGGTCGAATACTGCCATTAATTGCTCCTTTAATTATTAATCGACTCTGTTAAGTTTAAAAGTGCATAAGCCTACAAGGGCAATGCTCTCTAACAGGGGATAGTATAGATAAATCCGGCTTCTTTGTAAAGCTTTAGCACCAGTAAAGAGCCAACATTTTGACTAAACAGTTGTTGCCTTGATTTTTTATTAGTTTTAAACATCATTTAATATATTCTATAGATATTAGCTGTGTGCGTTACGACCGGGTTTAAATGATAAGACATCATGGCATGACTATCGAAACAAGAATTAAGCAATCTGGAGCCTCGGAAGTTATAGCTTCTAACCTCGGGTTAGAATTATATGAGGAAAATCCTGAAATTATTGAAACTATAGACGAGCTGTGTAAAGCGGGACATGAACCTTTTAAGGTAATGACCGGTAGGTACGAAGCTATTGGTAGCGGCATGAACAGTTATGTATGGCGAATTGGCGGCATTGCTTTAAAAGCCAGTACAGATAAAACAGGTCGCAAGGCTTGGCTAGGCTTAAATGGCCATGAAAACCTTATTGACCATTTTATTGCCATGCATAGCTTGGAAGAATATTTTCTCAGAAATGAAAATGGTTTTGTAAGGGCGCCCAAGCAACTGCTAGCTTTTAGATTACCGGATAAATCAAATTATAAACTTGAAGAATTTATTCCAGATTCCTGTAACCTGCAAACTAAGATCAGCACTTGGTCCTTGTCTTATGATGAGCAATTAGCCATCTGTGAAAGTGTAAAAACTAGGTTTGCAAAAAGTCTAAGAGATCCTAGATTTAAATTGATTCTTTACGAGCTGCTACATTCAAATAATTTAAATAATTTACTGGTGCCTAATAAAACCAGTTATATGGATGTTAAATCTATGCCGATTGTAGTGATCGATCATCCAGATCACCTAACGATTGGAAATTATCCACTGCATCTGCTAATAAAGAGCTTAAAGATTCTGCCTCCATCGTTAATTTATGTATCCTAATAAATACTACCCGCTTTAGATATTCGTTTTTAAGAATCTTATGACCATAAGATTAGCTATCAACAGATAAGAAGCCTAATTTAATACTGGACGCGATAGTGCAATAGTTATATAATATATTTATGGAAGAGTATCCGGATTTATCGCCAAGCAGAATAACAGGCTTAGAGAATTTAGACGACTTTTATAAAGATATTGCTGTTCTGAACTACATTAAGGCCCAAATTGATTACCAATCTCAATCCAATAGAGAAATGTATAATCCTGATGCTATAGACAGTCTGTACCATCAGCAAGCTGTTTTAGGGCTAAAAACTAGGGATAAATTTCTTAGTTTAGATATACCAGAAGATAGTTATAAGTTTTATGCATATACATCACTTGAACAAGCCGTCGCGCCTGACTTAGGTAAAGAAGACGAGGTGAATTTAACGATTGCACAGTATCAAATGCTATCGCCTGGCAGTATTGTTGTCGTTGATCCAGATAACAGGTTTATTGTCGGAGTACTTAAAAAAGAACCGGGCGTAATAATTACTAAATGCAGCGAAGATCCTAGAAAAGACACTTTTCAAAGTGGTCTTAATCTCGAATTGAAACTAACGTTGCCCTTACTTAGCGGCAAAGTAGAGCATACCGTATATGTTAATAAACAACAACTTAACGATATGCTAATCGGCGAAGCGGCAATCAAAGGCTACTTTGATGTTTTAATCAACGAAGATGATAAGTTAGAAATCGCAACCGAAGAAGCCATATTTATAGCTTCATGCCTAAAAGATAGCGGCGTTACGAGTCCGTATAGCTTGTCTTAAAAGATGATTTTAAATGTTTAGCTAGATTTCTAGTGCTTAGCGTTTTTAGCAATAATGGACTCAGTTACGTTATTCGGAACGTCGGCATAGTGATCAAGCTCCATAGTGGACGCGGCGCGACCCTGAGTCATTGACCTTAAGTTTGTGGTATAGCCGAACATTTCTCCTAACGGAACAAAGGAAGTAATCTCTTTAATGCCACTGGACAAGTCTTCCATGCTTTCGATGCGGCCGCGTTTAGAGTTCAAATCGCCAATTACGTCACCCATAAATTCTTCGGGTGTAACGACGACTACTTTCATGATAGGTTCGAGCAGTACCGGGCTGGCTTTCCTAACACCATCTTGTAAAGCCATTGAACCGGCAATCGAAAAGGCCATTTCCGATGAGTCGACTTCGTGATAGCTACCGTCATACAGCTCAGCCTTAATATCTACTACCGGATAGCCGGCAATCACACCGTTGGACATCGCTTCTTCAATACCTTTTCTAACCGCTGGAATATATTCGCTAGGGACGACGCCGCCCTTGATTGAGTTTATGAACTCAAAGCCGGCGCCGGCTTCATTTTGAGATAACCTTAACCATACATCGCCGTATTGGCCGCGTCCACCGCTTTGGCGTACGAACTTACCTTGAATCTCTACGCCGTCTTTACGGATGGTCTCACGGTATGCAACTTGCGGTTGACCGACATTGGCTTCGACGTTAAACTCGCGCTTCATGCGATCGACTATGATCTCAAGATGCAGCTCACCCATTCCGGATATGATGGTTTGGCCGGTTTCTTCATCAACTCTGATTCTAAAAGTCGGATCTTCCTCCGCCAAGCGCTGGAGAGCCGTACTCATCTTTTCCTGGTCGGCCTTAGTTTTTGGCTCGATCGCAATAGATACCGGCGGTTCCGGGAAAGTAATACTCTCAAGAATAATAGGATTATTCGCGTCACATAGAGTATTGCCGGTCGTAGTACCTTTTAGTCCGACAATCGCGGCAATGTCTCCGGCCGAGACCGATTCAACGTCTTCACGCTTGTCAGCCTGCATACGGACAATACGTCCGACTCGTTCCTTTTCATTAGTCGAACTGTTTAGAATATAGCTGCCTGAATCCAGTTTACCCGAATAGACTCTGAAATAGGCTAACTTACCGACGAAAGGATCGGTTGCAATTTTAAAAGCCAGGGCCGCAAACGGTTGTTCAGGGCTCGGTTTACGTTCAATTTCATCGCCACTCTTAGGATGATGTCCCCATGTGCTGCCGCGGTCCAGTGGACTGGGCAAAAGATCAGTCACCAAATCAAGAACTTTCTCTACGATTACACCACGACCGTCACCGCCGGTTACAGGGTAAAACTTACCGGACAGCGTAGCTGTCCTGATAGCTTGTTTGATCTCGTCTTCGCTTAAACCTTCCTCGCCGACCTCAAGATATTTTTCAAGCATGACCTCATCTTCGGCGACGGCATTTTCAATCAATAGCGAACGGTAGCGTTTGGCTTCTTCAACCATGTCTGCTGGAATTTCACCCTCAACCAACTCATGGTCGGTAAACTCCTTATAGGTATAGGCTTTCATGGCGATAAGATCGACTACGCCGTTGATGCTTTGCTCAAAGCCAATTGGTAAGTGAATCGGGAAGGCTGCTTTACTTAAGCGGTGATGAATCGATTCTAACGATTTATAGTAATCGCCGCCGGTTTGGTTGATCTTGTTGATAAAGCAGATTCGCGGCACGTTATATTTGTCGGCCTGACGCCAGACTGTTTCGCTCTGGCTTTCGACGCCCATCTTGCCGTCAAACACGACAACGGCACCGTCCAGTACGCGTAAACTGCGTTCTACTTCGACTGTAAAGTCGATATGTCCCGGTGTATCTATAATGTTAATTTGATGGTTTTTCCAGTAACAAGTAACAGCCGCAGATACGATGGTTATGCCGCGCTCTCTTTCCTGGGCCATCCAGTCTGTAGTGGTTTCGCCCTCATGTACGGCGCCGATCTTATGCTTCAGACCGGTCCTATACAGAATGCCTTCCGTTGTAGTGGTTTTACCGGCATCAATATGGGCGATAATGCCTATATTGCGGAGTTTGTCTATCGCGTACTGTTTGTTGGCCATCAAATTTCCTTAAATTCTATTAGTTAAATCTAAACTTAATTATCCGCGGGCAAAGTGTGCGAAGGCACGGTTGGCTTCCGCCATCTTATGCGTATCTTCACGCTTCTTGACTGCAGTCCCCTGATTGTTATAGGCATCTACCAGCTCGGCGGCAAGACGATCCGCCATGCTCATGCCGCGACGCGAGCGGGCGGCCTGAACCAGCCACATGGTTGTTAGATGGCTTTGGCGCTGGCCTTTGACTTCGAATGGAATCTGGTAGTTGGCACCACCGACCCGTCTTGAGCGGGTTTCAACCTGGGGTTGAATATTTTTGTAGGCCTGCTCAAAAACATCAAGCGGGTTATCTACTTTTAGCTTATCGGCGGCTTTTTGCATACCGGAATAAACCAGGTTTTCAGCCAATTGTTTCTTTCCGTTTAACATGACGCGGTTAATAAGCCTCTGGACCTGGACTGAATTATAGACGCGGTCCGGTTCAACGATTCTGACGAGTGATTTAGTCTTCTTTCTTGGCATCTCTATTAAACCTACGCTTTCTTGGCGCCGTACTTACTGCGGCCCTGTTTGCGGTTATTAACTCCTTGCAGGTCGAGACTGCCGCGGACAATATGGTATCTAACACCCGGCAAGTCTTTAACTCTACCACCTCTAACTAATACCACGGCGTGCTCTTGCAGGTTGTGACCCTCACCGCCAATGTATGCCCAGACTTCATAACCGTTAGTCAAGCGCACACGGGCTACTTTTCTTAAGGCTGAGTTAGGTTTCTTCGGCGTCTTAGTGGTTACCTTGACGCAAACACCGCGCTTAAACGGTGAAGATTTCTCGTAGTTAGTGGTTTTTAGGTTGTTGACGACCCGCTGCATGGCAGGCGACTTGCTTTTGGTAAGGACCTTCTTGCGAGGCTTACGCACCAATTGGTTAATTGTTGGCATTACTGACTTACTTCTCCTTTGGACTTAAGACTATTCCGATTGGTCTACTGCGGCAGTGTAAGGCTCACTTTAGCTCGCTTGCCAACTTAAGCTTGTGAGCATGTACCCCGGCTCGGAGTCAATCGGATGATTGTCTGTTCCTTAATTTAACTTAATTTAAGTTCGGTTGTTAATTTTACCAGATACGGTAGCGGATATCAACTAACGAAGGATTCCTCGCTCATACTATCGGTTTCCATTTCTGCTTCGGTTTCTTCCACCTCTTCTTCAAAACCGGTTCCGACTGGGATCTTGCGTCCAAGAATGACGTTCTCTTTCAGGCCGAATAGATGATCGACTTTTCCGGAAGTTGCCGCACCGATCAATACCCTGGTCGTATCCTGGAATGATGCCGCACTCAAGAATGAATCGGTAGACAACGAAGCTTTGGTTATGCCCAGCAAAAGTTGAACGTATTGAGCCGGAGTCTTGCCTTGCTCAATCAGGTTTTCATTGACTTCACTGACTGCCAATTTGGAAACTACGTCCCCAGTTACGAACTCACTGTCGCCGGAGTCTTCAATCTGTACCCGGCTGAACATCTGACGCACGATAATTTCCAGGTGCTTGTCGCTGATCGTTTGACCTTGGCCGACAAATATCCGGAGAATTTCGTTCATGATATAGCGCTGAGTCGGCTCGACTCCCTGCAAGCGCATTAAGTCATGCAGGTTAATTGAACCACTGGTCAGTTTTTGACCGGCAATCACTTTGTCGCCGTCTTCAACCAGCAACTGTTTAAAGCCGGGGATCTCATAGCGTACGACACTTTGACCGGTCGGCGTTATGACGATAGCCGTATCGGTAATATTAACTTTTCCGGCCATTGGGGCGATTATCGGGTCGCTGCCATCTTCCTGGGCGGCAATTACGTCACCAACCGCCACATCAGAAGCACTGGC
>JAJYKI010000030.1 GCA_021788675.1 bacterium
GCCACGGTTGCGTAACTCTTCCCTGAATTCATCGTTAAAAATATGCTCAACGTCTTTGCTGGCCCCATCAATCAGCTGATCGAAACCCTTTTTATCATTGGCAGTCTCAATCCGGCTCAGTTTAAACGCCAACCAGATAAAGCCGGCGCAAGCCCACACCGCCCCGATTATGATCGCCGCTAACCACCAGATTGTCATTATTGACCCACCATTTCTTGAATATATAGCGCTACTGCTTAAGAAATAATATAGCTTAAGCCGGCAATTATGGCAAAACCCATCTTAATATTAATTATGCGCCGCGGCTTTAAGATATGAGCCCGCTTAGAGCGGCAATGGTATGATCGATGTCGGCTTTGGTCGTGGTGCGTCCCAGTGAAAACCGCAACGAAGCCCGAGCAAGCGCATCACTCAAACCCATTGCCAGCAATACGTGCGAGGACTCTTCTTTTGAGGCGTTACAGGCCGAACCGGCCGCCGCCATTACTCCCTTCTGGTCCAGACCAATCAATAAGCTTTCGTTATCCTGGCCGGGAAAGGTCGCGTGCACGTTGTTGGCTAAACGGAATCGGCGCGAACCGTTAATGACGACGTCTTTAAAGTTGTTTTCCAGTTCAGTTATAAAATACTCCCTGAGAGCTTCGGTTTTCAGAGTTTCCTCGGCGCGTTTGGACTGGGCAATATCTAATGCTGCCGCCAAACCAATATCCGCCGCTACGTTTTCGGTACCCGAACGCAAGTTACGTTCCTGACCGCCGCCGCTAATAATCGGTTTAAGACCAACGTTCCTGGCAACATACAGCGCACCGCTCTGTTTTGGTCCATAAATTTTACCGCCGTTGATGGTCATCAAGTCAACGCCGAGACGTTTAACATGCAGGTCCAGGTAGTTGACCGCCTGACAGGCGTCGACGTGCAGTAGCAGAGGTAGCGATTGGTTCCGACTGCGACGAAAAGCGCGCACTTTATCCATTAGACCGGATAGTTGTCGGATTGGCTGAACCGAGCCGATCTCATTATTGGCATACATGACACTGACAAGAACGGTTTGATCATCGATTAATTTTTCAGCTGCCGCCAGATCGATTCGGCCAGTCTTATCGACTGGAATTTCCTGGTGAGCATATTGTTCTGCCGGCTGCCGGACCGATTCATGCTCAACCGCGCTAAGCAACAACTTGGCTTTGGGATAGCCGGCCATTACGCCGTGAATTGCCAGATTATTAGCCTCGGTACCACCGGCCGTGAAGATAATCTCATTAGCTTGAGCACCTAACCAGTAGGCAATTTTTGAACGGGCGGCATCTAGAGCCTGACGGACCCGACGGGCGGCGGCATAGTCGGCTGACGGATTAAAAAAATCTTCAGTAAAATAAGGCTGCATTAAGGCCAGCACCTCTTTATCCATTGGCGTAGCAGCGGCGTGATCCAAATAGACTGTTTTAGCCATTGATAATATTTAAAGTCCTTTTAGGCTTGCCCGATCAGCTGATTCAGCTCTTTTTCAATCTTACGACCGTAAAGCCGGACAGCCGCATAGAAGTTTTCGAGTTCTTGATCATTCAGAGCATGACGGGAACGGTCATGGCCGACCTTATAGATACCGTTAGGGTGCACATCGTAGCGCACAGTAGAGCGATGCAGCTTTTTGTGTTCGTCATACCATTCCTCGTGCCAAACCCAGGTCCGCTCATCCAAACAAAAAAAACGCCGTTGCCGGGTCGGCTCAACTTTGCCAAACAAGCTGCCTCCGATTTTGGCTTCGAAGTTTATGAGGCGACGGTAGCGTTCCTGCGTCGCATCGGTTGGATTTAAAATTTTCTTAAGATAACTCAGCATGGATAAAGTCCTTTTAGTTAAAGCTAGGCGGCTTTTTTATAGTCCTTCGCCATACAAAGATGCAATACTTTCACGAATCCGACCGGGGTCAAGTTGTCCTTCGCCTGATGGCAACACGCTCGAATCTTCCGGCAAGGCAGTTTCGATACGAGGCTCCTCAACCACCACCGCTGCTTCGACCAGCTTAAGCTTGCGTCGTTCTTGCTCGGCACTATACGCTTGAGTAGCCCTTTCGACGGCTAGCTGAACCTCTTTGAGACGGCGAGGAATAAGCTCCAAACTTGCTTGAAGCTTCTCCTTGCTGACAATATCCTTGCTGACAATATTAGTAGAATTCATTATCCTCATAAGATCACAAACTATTATTATAACCCAAAAAGCAAGCGGGCGCTGGCCGTAGTCCGTTTCGCCAGCTCTTCCAGTTCTTCCCCTCTAAGTCGTGCCAGAAATTCGGCAACCGTTAAAACGTGTTTAGGCTCGTTTATATTACCACGAAATGGGGTCGGAGTCAAGTAAGGCGAGTCTGTTTCAAGGAGTAGACTGTCAAGCGGGATAGCCTTATATACGTCGAGGTGAGCGGGATCTTTGGCAAACGTAGCGATACCATTAACGCCAATTAATAAACCGCGTTCTAATGCCGCCTCAAGATTGGCCTTACTATCCGTAAAACTATGCAATACGCCCTTTATGCTACCTTCGTAGGCATCAAATACCGGCCAGAAATCATCAAAAGCCTGGCGGACATGGAATATGACCGGTAATCCCGTCTCTACGGCCAAATCCAATTGAAACTTAAGCATATCCAGCTGATCGGACGGCTTGGAGTGGTCATAAAAGTAATCCAGACCGCATTCGCCGATAGCGACTACCTTGGGACCAGCAGACAACCGCTTGAACTCATCTAGCGCCGAGTAGTTATTGACGTAACGTTTGGCCTCGTGAGGGTGGATGCCGATCGATGCATGGCATTGGTTGTGGCGGCCGGCAAAAGCAATCGCCAGCTTGCTGTCCTCTACGTCACAACCCACGCATACCATCTGCTTAACATGCGAGCTTTCAGCCGCTTTAATGACCGCTTCTGGGCCGGATCCCAGACGTTGCCACAGTAAAACCGTGTTGTCTTCACCTTCGGTCTGGCCGACAGACTGGATATGGCAATGGGTATCGATCAGTTCCACTTTGCTTAGTCCCGCCTTGGAAACAGCATGCCGTCAACCGGCTTAATTTCATCGCTGCCCACGGCTTGTTTAATTCTAGCTGCAGCTTCCGGCAAGAAAGGTAAAAGCAATTCGGCGATTTCACGGACACTGCTGATCAAATAAGCGATTACTTCGTTCAAGTGATCGTCATCGCCGGACTTGGCAACTTCCCAGGGCTTTTCCTCGTCTATATATTGGTTAAGTGAGCGGATCTGATCCCATACATCGTCTAAAGCCCGGTCAAACCGGCAGGCTTCAATGGCCGTTTCATAGGCCTTGGTATCGTGCTCGGAGGGCGGGATGTTTTTAACTTTACCGTCGAGGTATTTGATAGCCATTGCGACAGTGCGTTGCACCAGATTACCAAGCTCGTTAGCCAGTTCGGCGTTATAGGCTTCGTTAAATTTCTGCCAGCTGAAATCTCCGTCCTCATAACTAGGAACGTGGCGCAACATGTAGTATCTGAACGGATCCACACCATAAGACTCGACCACATCAAAAGGATTGATGACGTTGCCGAGCGATTTACTCATTTTTTTACCGTCGGCAGTTACAAAGCCGTGCACATAGAGTCGCTTCGGCAGGTCAAGACCGAGCGACATTAGCATTGCCGGCCAGATAGCGGCATGGAACCTTAAAATGTCCTTACCGATTATCTGAACGTCGGCCGGCCAGTATTTCTTGAAATCGTCATGCTCGGGAAAGCCTAAAACGGTTATGTAGTTCATGAGGGCTTCGAACCAGACATACATGACCTGGGTCGAATCGCCCGGTACTGCTATGCCCCAGCTGATTTTGTCCTTCGGTCGACTGATAGATATGTCGTCGAGTCCCTGATTTAAAACCGACATGATCTCATTGCGCCTGGTGTCGGGAGTTATGATGAAACTGTTCGACTCAATCGCCTCCCTGATCTTATCGGTGTATTTGCTCAGGCGGAAAAAATAATTCTCTTCTACCAGCTTTTCGTATGGCCGGTTATGGGCCGGGCAAACCCCGCCGTTCGCCTTGACTTCGGTGTCAGTATAAAAAGCTTCGTCGCCGGTGCAGTACCAGCCCTCATACTTGCTCTTGTAAATATCTTTGGACAGCTGTTTCCAGATAACTGCCGCACGCTGGACATGACCCTTGTCGGTAGTACGGATAAATCGATTGTTGCTTATCATTAGGGTTTTTGTCAGTTGCTGGAAACGGGCCGAAATTTCATCGACATATTGCTCAGTAGATTTGCTTTGCTCTTTGGCCTTTTCTTCGATCTTACCGCCATGCTCATCAGTACCGGTGGAATAAATAACCTCCTGGCCACGGTTACGGGCAGCCCTGGCTAAAACATCACCGTACAATAACTCCATCGCGAAACCGATATGCGGCTCCGCATTGACATAGGGAATTGAAGTGGTGACGTAGTATTTGCTCATATACCTGATTTCTAGCGGCCGGCATTTTTGGCCACGTTTAGTTTATATATTAACAAGTTTTGTCTTAATTGACGCCCTGGATTAGTCAATTAGTCCTTGAGCAGCTTGGCGAATTCAGCCATTTCGGACGGATCAAGCTCGGTAAAAAGATCGGCTTCGTACTTTTCGGCTACCTTGTAAAGGTAGTCCTCGTTATACCTGGGGTAGACATGGAAATGAACGTGATCGACCTTTAGTTTGCCCTGCTTTAAAAACGGGCGGTAGTTCTGCCTGATGTCAGCGCCTTCACCCAGTTGACTGACGATACGCTTTTCAATAAAGAAAATGAGCTCGAAGATGTCAGCTAGCTCTTCTTTGGTCAGGTCCCATGGCTGCTCAATATGACGTTTTGGAATAACCAAAAAGTGTCCCGGTACTTTACGGGGATTACTCAAAAACGCCTGTGCCAAGTTATTCTCCTTGAGCACGCGAGTATCTAGACTGCAAAACGGGCAATTTGGATTTCGTGACATAAAATATTATCCTCTTTAGACTGTGATTATTCGGCTGGTGGGGCTACATGGGCTCGAACCATGGACCTCAGCAATGTGAATGCTGCGCTCTAGCCAACTGAGCTACAGCCCCCTCCTAAAATAATATCCAGCTTAAATCATTATAGCCTAGAGCGGACGGTCGATATAGTCCTGACAAAAACGCTCAAACACAGCGTTAGTCCAACCGAATCCAACCTGAGACGGATAGAGACCTTTTTGCGGCGGTTTTTCGGGCGAGACTACATTATATTTTTCCAAAAACACGTGGTGTTTGTTAAACCAGTGCAGATTGGTTTTCAACCAGCGGGTAGCTATCATCCGGGCCTCTTTTTGGTAGCCATAACGCTCAAGAGCTTCAACAACCAGAAAATGCAACGGCGCCCATCCGTTGGGATAAGCCCACTGAGTTGGACCGGAGCCGAGCACAATTTGGCTGACCGGCAGGCTATCGGTCGTGGACAGGCCGCCGACGTTCAAAAACCGCCCCAACGACCTGACCAGTTGCTCGGCCTGTTTATCGCTGACCATACCGACCCACATCGGATAATAGCTGGCTAAACTGACGATGCTACCACGTTTAGCGCGCACATAATCATAGTCGAAATATAATCCCTTGGACTTATCCCACATCAACTCATTCATCGTATCTTTACGTTTGTCGGCCAGCGCAAACCATTTGGCGGCTTCGTTGGCGTTTCCTGAGGCATGCGCGAACCTGGCAAAGTCAGTCTCGTATTTATACAAAAGCGCGTTTAAATCAACTGGCAAATAATTAAGCGCGTGATGGCTGAATCTGGGTGTCATGTCCCAGCCGCTTTCCGTTTCGGCAATATCGTCTAGATAATTATAGTCAAAATAACGGCTTAGGCCGTGGTACACTTTCCGGTCGTTAGGCTTACGCTCTCCCATCCAGACCGTCGCATACTCTTCTTTGGCAACCTCGAGCCTTTCCGCCGTCCAGGCATTACCCATGTTGTAGTGATTAGCGATGTCAAGGATTAGGGACGTTAAAAAGGGCGGCTGCGAGCGTCCGGTCATGTAGTATTGCGAAGAGTTAGGAATGATCTTGAAGCGCTTAAAAAGAAAGATTAGATCGTCTAATATGCCGATAATCAGAGCTTTATGTTCATCGTCCCAAAGGGCCTGCACCATAAAATAACTGTCCCAGTAAAACAGTTCGTCATAGTCAAATTCGTGATCTTCAGCGTAGGAGGGCACTAAATAAGGGTATGGCAAGCCGATTAGGCTGCCGTTATCTTTGCTATGGGAGCGGATTAGATGAGGCCAATAGGATTTTATAAACTCCCTGGCGTCAGCGACATCTCTCGGCATAAGCGGCCGCTCTTTATGCTGCATGATATCCGAAACAAATGTTTTTGCTTTTTTGAATGCCGTCACATGTCTACCCTCTTACTAGCCTAAGCCCGTAACCATTAAACGGTCAAGCTTAAGTTAACAGCCCTATTTGACTTTAGGTTTTGTCTGCTCCGGAAAAACCCAGTACTTGTACCAAAAATAGCTCCAGACTGTAAAAAAACCTGCCGAGATAAAGAAGCCTATATACGGTGTGATGCCGATAGACGTCAATCCCCAGATAATCAAATAGTCAATGACGAAACCGATGGATTCGATAAATATGTAGCGGCCGGCATGGACCATTTCGCCAAGTTTCGCCCGGTCGGAAAAAGCCCAGAAACGCTGCACAACGTAGTTACTGCTCCAACCTATGACATCGGCCATGATTTTAGCTGGCAACCAACTCCAATGCAACACACTATAGCCGACTGCGAAAACGGCATAACCCAACCAGAAGTACAAACCGCCGCCGGCCATGTATTTTACAAACCGGTCAAGTTCTTTATTGCTAAGATTTAGGGTTTTAGTTCGATTCATTTAATACCTGTATATATGCTAACAGACATTAAAAAGAATGCGTCAATCCTAGGTCAGGCTTCAGTATCACTGAAGTACAGCACCAAAGATATTTTTTAGTGCACCCGTAATGGCAGAGAACTGATCGGGGACAAGCTTAGTATTGCGGGTTGTATAGCTGTTATGGTCCCTTTCCTGCATCCGTATCCGAATCTTGTGCTTATTGCCATCTTCATTAATTGCCAGGCCATACTCTAAACTTTTATCAATTTCAATTCCGTTCGAACTACCGGTTTGATTAAAAATAATCACGAGCTCTTTTTTGAAGATCGCTTTATCTGAGAAAGTCAGGTCGCCCGAATGATCAACGCTCAATAGCCGGGCGGTTCTGGTTAAATTTACATTGTCACCTTGAATGTTCTCAGACCCTAAACTCGCCGATACCACCTGTCCATCCATAGCCATGTCAGACAGTGATTTAAACCAATAGTCATTGGTTTGAAATCCCTCATCATTAATGCCCGCATCCTTCATAGCCTTGTCAAAATCCCGGGCCGCCTCACTTGGGCTAACAGGTGAATATACGGAATAGGTAGTATCGTTGATTTTTTCTGCCCATGGACTGTTGTTTACCTTTTCACTTAAACTTAGCATTTCCATTGAAAAAGCAGGAATTGAATTAAAATTACTAGGGGCAGGTTCAAAATCGGGCGTATTAATCATGAGCCAATCTCCTGACTTGTCAATTCAAGCAACAAAAGAAACATTTTTGGCTTTGTGTAATAAAATACCTCGCATAAAGTAAGGTAGATTTTTGGTGGAGCTGCCGGTAATCGCAACCGGGTCCGTCAGTTTATTCTGGC
>JAJYKI010000031.1 GCA_021788675.1 bacterium
CAGGCAAGTCTTCAACAGATAAATGCAGCGTTTTTGCCAGCAGATCAAGCTGCTGGAACTTACAGTACTTGATAGGCTGATCATTAATGTCGTAAATCCGGTAGTAATGATCAAAATAAACCGTTTCGCCTTTAAAATTTTTAGCCTTAGTCGGAACGTCAAAACGCTTAATTACCCAGCCTTCGGGTTGCTGTTCTAAGATGCGCTTTATCTTTGCATAATGATTGAAAGCCATCTGCAAAAATTTATTTACCCGCGGTTTGCAATTGTTTCAGATCGGCTATAATCTGCTCAGCATGAATTTTTGGATCTACGCCGATATACTCTTTAACTATCTTACCAGCCGGATTAATTATATATGTATTGCGTACCGTGCCTAAAAATTCCTTGCCCATAAATTTTTTAGGTTTCCACGAATCGTAAGCTTCAATGACCTTATGATCGGGATCGCTTAAAAGCGTAAAGTTAAGATGATATTTTTCACTGAAACGTTTATGGGATGCGACCGAGTCCTTGCTGACGCCAACCACTGCAGCCAACATCTCTATATCCGCTCTGGCATCTCTAAAATTACAAGCTTCAGTCGTGCAGCCGGGAGTATTATCTTTGGGGTAAAAATATAGCACCAACCATTTGCTGCTGTAATCGGCTAGGGAATGCATCTTGCCATCCTGGTCGGCTAAGTTAAAGTCGGGCGCTTGCTTCATATTTTAATTATACCTCTAATTCAAGCCTGCTATCCATATGATCAAGCAAAGGTATCGGCAAATAATCATAAATAGGACTTATGCCGACTAAAGCCCCATACACAGCATTGGTTAATCGGAAAGGTCTGGTATAGGCATTTTCCCTAAGCCGAGTTTCCTCCATGCTAGAGACTTTTTTAATTAAATCGGTTTTTATCAAACCAGCCTCGACTAAAATCCTGCCTATAGAGTACTCGACAT
This sequence comes from bacterium, assembly GCA_021788675.1. Taxonomy (GTDB): domain Bacteria; phylum Patescibacteriota; class Saccharimonadia; order Saccharimonadales; family UBA4665; genus JAJZWH01. The sequence continues at coordinate 948 of JAJYKI010000031.1, forward strand.
GGTAAGCTTCTACTTCCCGCTCAAGCGACTCCTTTAAATAAGCGGGGCTCCTCCAGTTAGATCTTCGCCTTAATCTCAAGGGTTGATCTAAATCCTGATGGACATGAACCAATTCATGGATCATGGTAAACCCAAACTCATAATTAGGTTTGCGGCTGGTTTTTTCAGCAGCCGTAAAAATCATGGGGCGACCGCTAACAATTAGCATTCTGTCTTGATCGAGCAGATCATCATGTGTTACGAATTGTTCCGCACAAATTTCTAGGAATGTGCTTTGCATATTATCTTTTTCATAAGATATAGGCACGTATGTCGTCTTGGGATCTGTTAATATAGCCGACATGTCGTCAAGCTTTGACCTAATTGTATCCTCGCCTAGTCCAAAAGCTTTTAAATCTTTATGTGCAATTTCAGTTTGGCGAGCCGTAAAATCCAGAATCTCTCCGGCTACAAAAACGTCCTCTGTATTCAAAATACCCAACGGTATTGCATCAGGATCGCCACGATATGCTTTTGGCACAACCAGCTGCCCATGTCTGATATTGGGAAGAAAACAACGTTCGGCCATCCATTTGTAATAACCCACCGGAAAGTCGGTGTTTTTCAATTCCGGGGTTTCAAGCACTGAATCTACAGAATTTAGTAGAAAGTCAAAAGTCTTGGCTTCGCAACGATTCAACATATATTTATAAACTTTAGTTATACAACTATTCCGAATTTTTTTCAAGTGTAGCGTTATCTAGGGCGGTTTTAGCCTAACTTCGCTTAATCTATAGTTTGGAATAGGTCAGCTGCTTATATAGCCGGCGGCGTATTGAAGCAACGTATAGGTCCAGAATATAGCCGTCAGCATCACAGCAAAAACATAGATTTGTTTTTCCTTAAGTAAATCATAGATCATGAGTGGAATCGGAAACGCCATTATGACATAACGGTTAAACCCGCCCCATTGACCGCCAACTATAGGAATTAAAAGAAACAACAAGGCATATATCGCAAAACTCTTTCTGGTTTTCCAAAAATAAATGGCTGAGGCTATCAAGAGCGCGACAAATAGAATGTTGAGGTAACTAGTGTTATGTAAAAGTGTCAGGTAGTTGGCCTTAAGCCAGCCGTGCAAATGTGTCTGTGACTTTAGAAACTCCAAAAAATTATGAAAGCGAACATAAGAAAATACCATAAAACTCAAAACACCCAGCGAACCCACGGCCACGGTCTTAATGACATCTTTTAAGCTGACTTTTTCTTCAATTAGAATCAAACCATTAAGAATAATTAAGAATGCGCCCGTTATATGGGTCAAACCGGCCATGGCCATAAACGCACCGGATAAAAAATAACGTTTAGTCAGTGCGAAATAGATGCTTGCTAAGGCCAGAAACGCGAACAGACCTTCCGTATACGTAACTATCATGAATACGGCCGTAGGAAACAGGATAAAAGGAGCGACCGCCAAAAATACATTGGTCGTCTTATCAAGCCAGCCAAGCCGACGCATAATCTTGATGTAGAAATATACTGCACCGACCAGACTTGACCAGGAAATCAGCAGGGCACTAATAAGATAAGAGCCCAATACAAAGTGGAACAGACGGATCGTGAGCGGGTAGAGCGGGAAAAAGCCCGCATCAAGTAAGGACCTATAGCCATATTTGGCTATATTAATGTAATCTATGCCGTCCCAGTGCGCCAAAATACTTAGCGGATTAGCAAACGAGTAGTGAACATGTGAGCCGAGACGAGAAGAAATCATAGCATCGTTGCGCAAACCCAAAAACAAACCCACGACAACGACACAAAGCACGCAAAACAGGGCCAGTAAAATGTCGTGCCTGTGCACCAGATTTTTACCTCTATTAAAGTAATGCGAGGCCTGAGTTTTTATATATTGCACCTTGGTTTCAGATTAAATTAGATATACCTGATAAATATCCTACGATTTAACCATAAATCTAAGTCAAAACCAAAGAAACCCACAAGCATAACCCTAGCTTTTTCTTATTTTATGTTATATAATTATTATTCTATGGAAGTGCGACGAGCAGCTAAAGGCCTGATTACATATAGCGATGGCAGTATTGTTGTCGTTAAGGGCGCCAAAAGCGGGCGTTGGAATCTGGTTGGCGGCGGCATTAAAACTGACGAAACCCCGGAACAAGCCTTCAGACGAGAAGCCGATGAGGAAATTGTCGATTTTATTAAGCAAATAGGCAATCTAAATGAACAAACCGGCATTATAAGGGGCGAGATAACTACCGCTAAAGGCATAAAACTGCTGGCGGCATGGACGCTATTTAAAGCCGAATTGCAGTCTAGCCCAACAGATTTGCAAATTGCCAATCCGGACGAAATTAGCGCAATAACAACCATGACCTTTGAGCAGTGCTTAGCCGAGCAGAATATGTCTATGCTTGCCGTACAAGCCATAAGTCGCTATCTTAATCCAGATCTTATACCTGACGTAGCTTGTTAGACTATTAAGTCATAAGTAAACAACCAAATACCTATATAACCTAAAAGCCCTAAAGCTTTATTATTTCTGTTAATATTAATGTGACGCTAGTAACCAAACGTTTAAATCCGCTCGGCAGGCAGCTAATCAATTACTTAAAACGTTTAATTAGGAGGGTTCATGTCAAAAACAGCACTACTGGTAATGGACGTACAAAAAGGTATAGTAGGCAATCTTGGAGAAAGAGCCGACGCTTATGTTGAAAAAGTCAATCGCGCGGTGGTTGCCGCCAGACAAGCCAACTTAAGCGTAATGTTCATCGTAGTCAGGTTCCGGAATGGTTATCCCGAGCTCAATCCGGCTAACAAATTTTTCTCATTCGTTAAAGAAAGAATCGGCGAAAATTCACTGGAAAACGACAGCCCGGCAACCCAACCTATCATAGAACCGCTAGACAACGAACAAGTCATTGCAAAGAAAAGAGTCAGTGCCTTTGCCGGCAGTGATCTGGAAATGATTCTCAATGCTCAAGGCATTACCGACCTGGTACTTTGCGGCATATCGACCAGCGGAGTAGTCTTAAGTACACTACGCTACGCTTCGGATAAAGATTATAAATTAACGGTTTTGTCTGACGCTTGCGCCGATAATGACGAAGAAGTTAACCGGATTTTACTAGAGAAAGTATTCCCGCGCCAAGCCGACGTCATAAGTATTGAGGATTGGCAGAATTCGCTCAAACAGGCAAATTGAAATGCTCGCTAAATCCCTAAAAAACACAATCAAACAGAGCCCGCACTATAAATGGGTAGCCCTAAGCAATACGACACTTGGCATACTAATGGCGTCGCTCAACGCAACCAGCCTTATTATCGCTTTGCCGGTCATATTCAGAGGCATCCATATCAACCCATTAAGTGCCGGTAGTTTTACTTACCTGCTATGGATACTAATGGGCTACATGCTGGTGACAGCCGTTTTAGTCGTAACGCTTGGCCGGCTAGGCGACATGTATGGTCGGGTTAAAATGTACAACCTCGGTTTTATCATCTTTACGGTTGGCGCACTGGCGGCTTCACTAACCTGGAGCCAAGGCTCGGCCGGCGCTTTGGAGCTAATCATCTTTAGAATGGTCCAAGCCATCGGCGGGGCAATGTTAATGGCTAACTCGGCAGCCATCCTGACGGACGCTTTCCCCGAGAACCAGCGCGGCATGGCCCTGGGCATCAATCAGATATCGGCGATGGCCGGATCCTTTATTGGCATTCTAGTCGGCGGCTTTCTAGCCCAATTTTCCTGGCGTTGGGTATTTTTGTTTAACGTACCGATTGGGGTTATCGGCACGCTTTGGTCATACATAGCCCTAAAGGAAATCGATCGGTTTCAACCCGCCAAAATCGACTGGCTTGGCAATATTGTCTTTGCGGCCGGTTTGGCCATGTTACTTACGGGAATCACATATGGTATCAGACCTTACAAAACCTCTACCATGGGTTGGGGCGATCCGTTTGTGATGTCCATGATCGCCGCCGGAATCATCGCTTTAATAGTATTTGTAATATTTGAGCGTCGAGTCGAGCAGCCGATGTTCAACCTGCACCTGTTTGGCATTCGCGCCTTTACGGCCGGCAATATAGCCGGACTACTGGCAGCCGTCGGACGCGGCGGGCTACAATTTATGCTGATTATGTGGCTGCAGGGAATCTGGTTGCCACTACATGGTTACAGCTTCGCGCAAACGCCTCTGTGGGCTGGCATCTATATGCTGCCGACGACGGCCGGCTTTTTAATCGCCGGGCCACTGTCCGGTTATCTCTCAGATAAATACGGCGCTAGACCGTTTGCGACCGGTGGAATGGTTCTAGCCGCCATTTCCTTCGGCCTGATGATGATACTGCCAGTCGATTTTCCATACTGGGAGTTCGCTATCATATTAGTGATTAATGGTTTATCCTTCGGCATGTTCTCGTCGCCCAATACTGCCGGCATCATGAATTCAGTACCATCAAGCTATCGAGGAGTCGCTTCCGGCATGCGTGCTACGTTCCAAAATGTCGGCATGCCTTTATCGATTGGCATATTCTTTAGTCTGATGATTATTGGATTAACCGCCAGTGTTCCGGGCAGCATCTACCATGGTCTAACCGTCAATGGCGTGCCGGCCGTCATTGCCACGCATTTATCACACCTCCCGGCAGTCAGTTATTTATTCGCTGCGTTTTTGGGCTACAATCCACTTAAAACTTTGCTCGGACCGGCCGTATTAAACGGGCTTAAGCCGAGTGCTGTGGCTCATTTAACTTCAAAGGAGTACTTTCCCCAGATAATTGGCACTCCGTTCAAACACGGCCTAGTAATAGTTCTAAGCTTCGCAATCGGGGCGTGTCTGGTAGCCGCATTGGCATCGTGGCTTAGGGGAGGTAAATATATACACCAAGAAGATGAAGCAGCTCTTAAAACAGCTTAGGGCTGCAGCCCGTTTATAAACGATTTTGCAATAATACTGTAAACACCGTAAAGGCTTTTAGCCAGGGTATTGTAGCGGGAGTCAACAAAGCAATCGATATCCTTAATATTATGGCCGTTATAAATTAAATTGGCAGGGGCCGGATTATGCATCGCGTCACAATTCAAGAGGTAGCCGTGGTCAATGGCGGGTAGTTGTGCTGTTAAACTGGCGGCCGAGAAAGTATTGGCCGCATAGACGGTAGTTTTACATGGGCTAACGAAATTTGACTGATTAAAACATTTTAATAATCCGCTTCCGTCACTCAACACCGTCAGGCTCCAAGGGTCAATATTTATATCATGCCCGGCATTACTGACATTCAAAGCACCTTGGCTATTAAGCTCGAATAACACATTCGATTTGGTCACATTGCCGGATCCCGAACCGGATTTTATATAAACTATAGTTCCAGCAAACGCGATTACGGCTACTATAACCAGCACTATAAACGTCATGCTTAGTCCGAAGCCTTTATGGTTCATGATTTAAATAATAGCATAAGAGCTAATACTGATTGATCGGTCGTCTTTTAACATTATTATTAGTTGTTAGGCTAAACGATGCTCTATCATAGTAGTCATATGCCAGCGAACCAATCTACCAGGTTAGATAGCAATATTAGTTCAATCGATTTTATATATGAAAAATCTACCCATGAAGCTATCGCTCAAGCATGCAACCTCTTCGTAAAACATACACCCTCAACTACTGAATTGTGGGCAGCAAGTCGAGACTGGTTCATGGAAGAGTGGGGAAGAGATACTTTCATATCTTTATCCGGATTACTATTAACAACAAAACGCTATGAAGAGGCAAGACAGGTATTCCGTCATTTTGCCAAACTTGAGCAAAACGGCCTAATCCCGAATGTCATAAAAGATGACGCAATCGAGTACAATACGTCCGACGCATCACTTTGGTTTATTCACGCAACTAAGCAGTATATGCACTCAAGCCGTGATACGGAGTTTGTGAAAGAGCTAATGCCCACGATTAAAAATATAATCGACGGCTACAAGAATGGTATCGTCTATGAAAGAAACGACCGACCACAAAATATATACATGGACCGAAACGATGGACTTATAGTCACGCCGGCCCAATCTACCTGGATGGATGCCGATCCTGCCGGCGATGGCTCGACTATAATAACGCCAAGAAACGGTAAATGCATTGAAATTAACGGCTTATGGTATGAAGCGCTTGTTTTCTACGATGAAGTAAGGCAAGACTTATCCTCAGACGACGATCAAGAAGTTAGTGAAATAATAAGTCTACTAAAGGAATCGTTCCTAAAAAAATTCTGGAACGCTCAAGCCGGCTATTTAAATGATGTAATTGATGGCGACCCTAAAGGTAGTCAACTGAGACCCAACCAGGTTATTGCACTTGGCTATGCCGGTGATTTAATTCCACTTGAGTTTAGCATTAAAGCCATGCATGCTATTCGTACAAAACTTTTGACGCCAGGCGGGCTACGGACGCTGTCACGCGACGACCCTGATTATATAGGAAGCTATGATACCTATAAGCCAATGTCAGAAAAAG
>JAJYKI010000032.1 GCA_021788675.1 bacterium
TGAAACACATTTTTCTATTGATGGCACGTAAGCGTAACGAGCTAGAATGGATCGGAACAGCAAGTTTGTTCATAATCAACTCGGCAGAGCCTATGGCCTGGCTTGCAGACGTTGCCGTCGATAAACGTTTTCGTTGCCAAAAAATAGGCAGCTTACTATGCAAGGAGGCACAAAGAATCGCATTCAACAATAATGTGATCAATATGATGGCTAGTGTTGCCACGAATAACTCTGCGGCCTATCACATGTTAAGAAATGTCGGCTTTGAATCTGACATGAACGAACAGAAGCTTACGTATATAGTTTAAAATAGATTGATCTTGGACAAAAGCAAATGCCTATTGGTTATCTATGATCTGCTGGCTACGTTTTTCATCTTTGGCATTAATCAAATAAAATAAACCGCTCAATACAAGCCCTCCCATACCAGCCCCAATACTTCTCTCAGAACCGTCTTCACTATGAGCCGCGATAGTAGCATGCGAACCGACATTTTCTAGTGCGCTATTTACTCCAAAGGCCGATATCCCAGCGAAAGTAATTGCCAATATAGCAGCCACTCGCTTTAGTCGCCGAGCGTTAGTATTCACTTCTACTGGCTCACTATAGATCGGCTCTATATACTCTCGGTTATTCTTTCGATTGTTCATATGTATAAAAAACTAATATTTACTATATATTACAACTTTTTTTGCTCTTTTTCAAGTATTGTATTCACAAAACCCGATTTAGTGCAACGGCCTGGCACTAAAATGCGTATGTCCGGCCACAAAACGTCTGTAGCCAAGAACAAGTACCACAACCAAACCGATACTTATAACCACGAATATGTAACGGCTATTTCCAGAGGCAAACCCCCTAATCAAGCTGTAAACAAGAGTAAATAAGCCTCCCAACATAACCCCGTCGGCAATAAATCTGATTCTATGTTCAAAGATTAAACTAATAGCTAATAAAATGATTGCGGCGCCTAAAGCCATTATAGAAACATTACGGTTGTAAGGTTTCATAGCCGCCTGGTAGGCCCGGTTCTGGCTGTCAAATTTGTTTTGTGCAGCAATTTGCTCACTACTGGGTTCTTTACCAACAATGTTTAAAACGGAGGGAAATTCGGGAGACGGCGGGGCAGTATAAAAAGTGTTGATACCAAATCCGACAAACACAGCCAGTAGCAAACCGACAAAAAACGTATATATAATGCTTAAAATACTATCCTCTTTCATAGTCTCCTCCAGTCAGGTTATTATCCAAGCTGAAGTCTATGCCTATTAATTAACTTCGAACAACCTGAAATATTACACATAGGCTTGATAGGCGACTAGTCATTAACGATCAATGTCCAGCAAGTATCAGCAAAGTACTTAACATCATATGGCTATATATATAAAAAGAGCCCGGTTTAACCGAGCTCTTAGATATTAATTTCTATATTACTACTGGCACTGGGTATGTGAATTTCTGTAACCGGTAGCTCCCGCTTGTTGACCGACAGCACCGTCAGCTCCAGGCGTACCGCCACTTACACCAAACTCGCTGCTATCCCCCTTGCTGCCATTGCCCGGACCTAAATAACTTCCATAAACGCTGTTTTGGTAGTTAAAAGCGCCGTGTATTGATCCACAGGGTGATGCATTGTTCGCTCCTCCGATAGCAAATGTCGGCGCTGCAAAACCGACCACCAGTCCAGCACTTACAGCTAAAGATAGTGCCAGTTTTTTAAAGCCGGATAAAATTTTTAGATTCTGTTTGTGACGAACGAACTTTTTTCTTTGTTCATAAAGACTATTGGTTGACATAACACCTGCTCCTTATGTTAACAATCTAATTGTAACACCAATATCAGGCCAAAAAGATTAAACGGAATGTTCGCTAAAAGGATAGCTTGACAGTATCAAGCAGAATCTTCATTCTTAATTACCATAAAGTAAATCTGCAACTTGCTTGTCAGTTGAATGCGCAAACGAGTCATCTTTTTCGTGTACTTTGCCCTTCGCTATAGAGTAGTCATGCTTTGCAAATGAAATGCGTTCTGTAGCCGAAAGTTTGGTTAGTACGACTTCCGCTTTTCCAAAACCACCAATATACACCTTTTCACCCTTTTTAACGGCTTCGATGTATTTACTTAAATTACTTTTGGCATCGTGTATTGAAACAGTTTTCATATTTATATATTAGCTAACTTAGCTAACTATTTCATGTTTGGCTAGGGCGGAGGGATTCGAACCCCCGAATGCCAGGACCAAAACCTGGTGCCTTACCACTTGGCGACGCCCTAATATGTTACGTTAAACGATTATACAAAATAGTTCAGTTTATAGCCATCCCGACTGACTTACTTAAGTATTTTATCCTTATGATTTTGAATCAAAATGGTTTTACCGGATATCGTCCGGTTGCTGCGGTCGCTAAAAATTCGGCAATAGAAATAAAACGGTTCAAGATTAACTAAATCTGTTCTAGAAACTTCTCGACCAAACAAGGGAAGTATTCTACCTACATCCAAAGGCGCAGCTAGCCTAAACGCTACTATATGGGCAATGTTAGCTAGTAAAATATTCACGTCTTTTGTATTCTGGTTAGCCGTCGTCTGTTCGGCAATCGTCAAACTAAGGCCGTACTTTCGTGATTCGCTCACCATCTGCGACAAAGTTTGCGAAGCGAATGACTGGAACTCATCGATATAAACATAATGCAAGTTACGTTTTGCAACTTCAGTACCTGCGCGATGCCAAGCCGCCAACTGCAATTTAGCGATGACGATCATTCCTAGCAAAGTTGCAGTATCCTCGCCAATAGCTCCCTTGGAAAAATTACAAATTAAAACTTTCTTATTATTAATCAGATCATCGAAATTTAGACCGGAATCGACTTGACCGATTATCTTGGCACTGACGGCCGAGCGCTGGAAACGTCCTAATTTAGCCGTCACGCCGGAGATCATCTTAACTCTTTGGTAGCTGCCGGCCTTATTGAACTCACCGTACCAGAAATCCTTGAGACTATCGTCCTCCAAACGAGCGACAACTTGAGCGCGAAACGTATCATTGACCAGTAACTTATGAATAGTGAATAGCGTTGCATCGGGTACGTAAAAAGCCGTGTGGACGGCATTGCGCAAAATATACTCAATGCGATGACCGCCGCTATCGTCATCCGAAAATATCTTCCGGAATATCGAGACGATGGCTTCGGTTACAAAATCTTTGGCAATTACCAGTTCGTCACCGCTTAAACCCGGTGGTAACTGCATAAGATTTATACCGATCGGGTGCGCAATATCGGCGGGATTAATGTATATAACGTCTTTTTTGCGTTGTTTAGGTACCAGACCCATAATTTGCTCGGCCAAATCGCCGTGCGGATCGATTAAAGTCATACCGCGCTTTGCGCTCAAGTCCTGCGCCATAGCATAAGCCAATAACGTGGACTTGCCCATGCCGGTAGCCCCAAGAATTAAAAGATGGCGACGACGCTCGTCCTTAGTAAGACCGATAAGCGATTTGTTGGCGTTATAGTCATTCAAACCCAGTATTATTTCCGGCTTGGCTTGAGAACTTGAGGCTTGAGACTGAGGCAGCCTGGTGGCAGGGGATAGGCTAATTTCTTCATGGCTCGATTCATTAATAACCGGCAGATAATAAAGCTGCGCCAAACCGGCATAGTTAAGTCTGGAAGGCCGATCAAGTCTGCGCTCAAGCAGATCATTATTGATTTTTTTAGAATTCGCAACTGTTCTTAAACCACTACCTTTTAAAGCCGCACTGACAGATGAGTCTAACAGCTTTAAACGTTTATCACTTGGGCTTATAACAGACGTGCGGATACTGACCAGGCATTCACCGTCCGGCCGCCGCTTCTTAATATTAACCAGCTTACGACTACGGTACTGCTCAAGGGCGGGCGATGACGCCAGCATAAAATAACCGACAATCCCGAAAAACCTTAAGACTACCAATCCGATCCGGCCGGCAATTGATACTACAGTCATCAAAACAGAAGCTCGTTTTGGCCGTACGGTCAATTGGTACATGATTACTTCGTTAGTTCTGAGTCCACGCATTGTAGCCATTAAATAGTCTATGGGCGTCTCGATGCTATGATCCTTTAGCTGCCACAATCTGGCGTGCCATCTCTGTCCCGCGGTTTTGTAAAGCAACTCGTCACTGCTTTCATAACGCGAGATAGTTAGCTTAGGCCAATAGGCAATCAGATAATTCCGTACGGTGTAACCAAGACTTAACGGAACGCTAACCAAAAACTGAATCCCCTCATTGCGTGATGCGACTATTTCCAGACTGAACGTCGGCCGGTTTGTCTTTTTAAGGCCTTTTGATGCATGCAATATCAGTTCGTTAATGACTTTATAAACGTGAGACGGACTTTTGTTCAGCGCATCACCCGCCGGTAAACTTAAGGCGTATGTTATTGACGGCTCAGGACCTCTATTAAAACGATTGCGCCGATAGAAAAAAATAACCACCAGGCAAGCCAAGAACAGACTAACTAATAGACTTAGCCAAACAGTTATCATGACTTAATCCTTTAACCGCCCGGTCATAATATATAGTCTCAATCATAAACCTAAACGCTAGTCGACGTAAAATTCTTATTAGTTTAACGATAACAATCTGGTACGCTCGACCATATATAATGCCGCCGCGCCAGCAACTAACGGCAACCAATAAGTTATAAGTCTGAAGGCTAGAACTGACGCCACCGCCACAACCAGGCTAGATGCATGCGTTGCCACAATTCCTGCTACCAAACTGGCTTCCACTCCACCCAATCCACCCGGCGTCGGCACGCCGGTACGAACGATAACACTGAGTGAAAACACCAAAAAAGCGTCTTGGTAAGTCAGATGGATTCCATAAGCCTGCAGACAATACCAAAAGGCCAACGCCGTCAAAAGAGCTTGTGCGATGGCACAAAGATAAGCTCCTATAAAGCTAATGGGCCGCTCGTTATAGTTATTAAGCGCATTTAACATTTGACGTTTAAAATTACGGATATGCTCGATATGACTACGCATCAACCTTAGACTAATAAAAGCCAATATTACGAGAATTAAACCAGCTATGACTATCCAATAGATATAATGCCAATACAGCTGAATGTCGGAAGAGTTAAAACCATAAACCGCAAATAAGACTACCAGCACGGATAGATTGCCGGCTACGCCGAGCAGATTATTGGCACTGACAACCATTCCGGCTCGCATCGGCGTATGGTGCCGGTGTCTTAAATACATAAAATTCACCCCCATATTGCCAATTCCAGCCGGCAACAGCATATTAAGCGGAACGCTAGCGAATTGAACTAACAAAGTCTTAGCAAAACCAAGTCGTTTAAAGGCCAGAAACATGATTGAAACAGCCGAAACGACGAAAGTCAGGGCAAAATAGCCGCCCGCCAGGTAGACATCACGCCAATCATGGGGCAGTGCACCTTGTTTGAAACTGTTAAGACCGAGTAGTTGCGGCAATATGACATAGAGCACTAACAAGCCGGCTAAAACCATGCCGATGATACGCTTAGCCCGTTTTGAATGCCAGTCAAGTTGAAATTCGTTTTTTGCCATAAAAGTTATCCATTAGCATTATGACAGATTGGGTTGAAGCTTGCAGCGTCTTTACTGGAACAGGCTAGTATAATGTAATTATGGCCAATAAAAAGCAAGATTACGAAGGCGACAAGGCACTGGCCGAAGTGCTGTTTGACAGCATAGGCGACGGCGCCATTACGACGGATGAATTCGGTAAAATCACCAGAATTAATCCGACTGCCCAATCTATTCTAGGCTATAGCGAAGACGAGGCTCTAGGTCAATGGTTTCCCAAACTGTGCACGGCCTATGACGACAGCGGAGGCGCCATTCCTCTCATCGACCGGCCAGTCACCCGCGCTTTCGTGACCGGCAATATAATTTCTGAAAAAATCCACTATAAAACCAAAGCTGGCAACCTTATACCGGTTTCAATGACCATATCGCCGATTATGGTCGATGACCAACCGGTAGGCTGCATTGAAATCTTCCGGGATATTAGCCGCGAATACGAAATCGATAAAATGAAAAGCGATTTCATATCCTTAGCATCACACCAGCTTAGAACACCGCTATCGGCAATTAAAACCTACTCTCACATGCTAAGCGACGGTTTCATGGGTCAACTTAACCCCCGTCAAAACAAGTCACTAAAAACCATCATTGCCGCCACAAACCGCATGAACGAAACCATCAGCACCCTGCTTAACATTACGCGGATTGAAAGCGGCAGTGTCGTCGTCGCCAAAAAACCGATAGCCATTAACCAGGTGATTGAAGAAGTAATAGCGGACCATCAGTTAACCGTCACAGACAAAAACCTGTCTATTAAATTCAGTCCGGTTAAGGACAACATTAAGATAATTTCGGATAGCGTAGTGCTTAAGGAAATCATTGGCAATTTAGTAAGTAACGCTATCAAATACACTCCTAACGGCGGCCAAATAAGCGTCAAACTGAGTACTAAGGATAAAACTTTGATCGTGGCGGTCAGCGATACCGGACTGGGCATACCTGAAAGTTATAAAGACAATGTTTTCACAAAGTTTTTCAGGGGAGAAAACGTAATTCGTCAGGAAACCTCCGGTACCGGCTTAGGTCTCTATCTGGTTAAAGGACTGGTTAATGAACTGGGCGGAGACGTATGGTTCGAAAGCACCGAAGGTAAGGGCTCGACATTTTATTTGTCTTTACCGTTATTGCCACAAGCAATCCGCACCAACAAGTCAGTGAATTAATCCACAGCGATACTGGACTTATGTGGCATAATAGAGAATGAAAGGCTAAGGTAGGGGACAAGCCAATGGCAAACATTCTGATTGTAGAAGACGACAAGGACTTAAACGCCGCGTATAAAGTCATCTTGGAAAGTGAGAAGCACAAGGTCAAGACCGCGTTCAACGGCCAGGAAGCCCTTGCGATACTGAAGAAATATACACCCGATCTAATTCTGCTCGATCTGCTCATGCCAATCATGGGCGGCATTGAACTTTTAGAACAATATGACCTTAAGGATCATCCGAAAGTCAAAGTCCTCATTTTTACCAACATGGAAAATTCACCAGAAGTAACTAAGGCCTACAATCTTGGGGCGACACGCTGCATTATCAAATCATGGACTGCCCCGCAAAACCTGTCTAAGGTCGTCAACGATACGCTTAAAGCCAAAAATTCGCAGCTTAAACTGGCCAGCTAGGATTTCAAATCCAGCTCAGATATATATTGATCGTTCAATATCATCTGTAATTTATTAAGGTCAATAACGTAGGGTTCGTTTTTGCCATAGCTAATCACGCCCAGTCGTTTTAGTTTGTTCAGTTCAGTGGCAGCCGTTTCTCTGGTTAGACCGGTCAGATTGGCAAAGTCCTGATGTGTCAGCTTAAGATCAATGACGCGC
>JAJYKI010000033.1 GCA_021788675.1 bacterium
TACAGCTTAGCTTCCGGATATATCTGCCTGGTAGTTTCATCTACTTCGTAGCGTAGTTGCGGGAATGGCACACCTTCCCTGGCAGTAACTCCTTCAAGGAGCCAGAATACACGTTCGCTATAGCCCAATCCGCAGGCTGGCGGCATGCCGTATTCAAGCATTTCCACAAAATCTATATCCATCATCATAGCTTCACTGTCACCTTCGTTACGCATCTTTTGCTGGTCAATAAAACGGTTGTATTGCTCAAGCGGATCATTCAGCTCAGAGAAGCCGTTGGAGGCTTCACTGCCGGCGATGACAGCCTGAAAGCGCTGGGTAGTTTCTGGATGGTCGGGATTGACCTTTGCCAGCGGACTGATGAAAGTCGGCGTATTAATCAGCCAGATCGGTCCAGCTAAATCTTTACGAATGTTTTTCCACAACTTATCGATTGCCCGCGATTTATTGTCCGTATTTTCAACTTCTAGATGATGCTTTTTAAGCAGAGCCTTAACTTCTTCAAGCGAGCAATTATATATATCCAGACCGTCGTAATGCTTAGCGATTGTTTCGGCATAGTCCCAGCGTTCCCATTGCTTGCTTAAATCAATGCTTTGTCCGTTAATTTCAAATCCTAGCGTATTAAAGGTTTTTAAAATAACGTATTTGAACATTTCTTCCTGAAACTTAATGCCGTCCTGCCAGTCAGCAAACGCCCAATACCATTCCATGGCGACATGCTCGGGCAGATGTTCATCGCTATAATTTTCGTTCCTGAAGCGGGGACCGACATCATAAACTTTCTCAAAACCGGCACCCAATAACCGCTTCAATGGCAATTCGTGACTTATCCGAAGATAAAAGTCCTGATCTAAAGCGTCCATGTGTGTAACGAACGGGTTAGCATCCGCGCCGCCGGTGGTATGTTCAAGGACCGGTATATTGACCTCTACAAAACCATGTTCATTCATAAAATCGCGCGTCGCCTGCCAAAACTTACTACGTCTAATAAACCGGTCGCGAATTTCCGGATTGACATTCATATCCACGTAACGGCGCCGTAAACGCTCTTCTTTATTGGTAAATCCTTCCCGGCTCAGGGGTAGTGGCCTCAGGCTCTTAGTCAGTAGCTTAAGGTACTTGGGCTCAACGGAAATCTCACCGGTTTCAGTCTTAATGACCCTTCCGTCCGCTTCTATAAAGTCACCGCTGTCAAGCAGTGGCAGCTCACTAAATCCAACCCGCGAGTCAGCCGGATTGAGCGGTGCGACCACATCAGACTTTAGAAACAGCTGCAATTCTCCGGTCATATCCTTAATTACGACAAACGCAATTTTACCGAATTTGCGGATAGTCGTTATCCTGCCGACCACTTTAACTTCCTGATCGCTCAAACTTTCGAAATTATCCTTAATCTGTTCGAGTGTATGCGATCTGTCGGCGTGCGCAGGATACGGGTTTATACCGATTTTTTTTAATTCTTCAAGTTTGCGTAAACGCTCATTGCGAAGTTCTTGCAAGGTTGCCATATGGTTCCTATTTTAACTAACTTTAATCTATAAGCTAATAGTATAGCCCCTGATGAACATTAATGCCTATTATTTAGGCGATTGAAACTATCGTATAGGTCTGTGTTTCATTAGGAGTCTGTATATCTACCGACTCCTTTTCATGCTTGCCAATCAAGGCCCGGCCGATTGGTGATTCGTCACTGATCTTGCCATTAAGCGGATCAGCCTCAACCGTACCTACGATCTGAAATTCTTTAGCCTTACCGCTGTCGCCCTTAAGCGTGACTTTGGATCCCAATTGGACTTTAGCCTTACCGCGCGGCGCCTGAATAACTTCAACGTTCTGTAATATATGCTCGATCTCAGCGATGCGGCTTTCGTTTCTCTCTTGTGCCGCCCTGGCTGACTGGTATTCGCTATTCTCGGATAAATCGCCAAACTCGCGAGCGGTCCGGATGTTATCTGCGATGACGGCGCGCTCAGCGATCAAGCCGCTCAATTCCTGCTCAAGTTCAGCTATACCATCTTTTGTAAGTCGGAAAGTCTTTTTTACTGCCATATTATAGTATCCCTTTCTGCTTCGACCGAGCATCCGCTCCAGATCTTATTATCTAATTTTCCTATTTTGCCCCGCTCATCTTTTCAATAAGGGCCTGTTTATTCAAAAATGTAGGCGATTTTTCAGTCCTGCCTTTGACTTCATAGTTTCCGGTTGTGTTGGTTTCTTCATTTATGACTATCCGCCAAGGTATGCCCATTAAATCCGCATCAGCGAACTTTTCACCCGGACGAACATCACGGTCATCATATATTACCGCAACCCCATTGCCTGTCAATAGATTATATAACTCATCGCCAAGAGCTGCTACCTTATCACCCCCAATACCAATTAAATAGACCTTGGCAGGCGCGATTGCCTCCGGCCAAATCAGTCCACGCTCATCATTAAAATGCTCGGCGATCACACCCATCAAACGGCTAATACCGATACCATATGAGCTTAAGAAGACCGGTTTTCGCTCACCGTCTTCATCTGTAAAATATACATCCATCTGCTCTCCTTTGGCGCTACCGAAATTGAATATATTGCCGACTTCGGCCGATTTAACCTCTTCAAGATCAGATTTATTGAGGCCTAGCTGCTTTAAAACATCGTCGTTATACACTTCTTCGTTGACCGCTAGCCGTTTGGCTCTATCCAGATAAATCTTATCCTCACCGCTGGCCGTAACCGTCTGAAACTCGTGACTAAACTGCGTAAAAGCACCCCCGGAAGCAAAGGTCACGAAAGTATCCTGACCAAGACCAACCCGATCATAGACTCTCAAATAGGCCTGTTGGCTGCGCTCATAAAACTCATCCAACTCCGCCTGGTTGCGCGAAAAAGCGTACATGTCTTTCATCAGAAACTCACGACCGCGCATAATACCGCTTTTGGCTCTAAGCTCGTTTCTAAGTTTAGTCTGAAATTGGTAAACGCTGAGGGGTAAGTCGCGGTAACTCTTGACGAACTTACTGATCATGACCATCAAAGCCTCTTCATGACTCCAACCAAAACCGACATCGGTGCCGTTTTTCAGCTTACTCTTGAACCAGACATCGACTACAGCGTCATCCCAACGACCGGTGATCTCCCAGGTTTCTTTGGGTTGTAACGAAGACATCAATAACTCTGATGCCCCGAGTCCGTTCATTTCTTCCCTGACGATAGTTTTAATATTCTCAATTACTCTTAAACCAAGTGGCAAATAGGCATAGACACCAGCCATTTCTTTATTGATGAAGCCGGCTCTAATCAGCAACTTGGCATTGGTAGCCTGCTCATCAGCAGGTATAGTTTTGGTAGTTTTACTAAAACTCTGGCTTAAACGCATACTTAACCCCGACTGGTCTTATCTATTAATTAATTCCACCTAATTGTACCCTAACGTCCGCCAACAACGAATAGGACCATGAATGCAATGAGATTTTTAAGTGCATGAAGTAAAATTCCCGGCCATAGACTTTTGGTTTTCTGCTTTAAAAACACGAGCACCAAACTCAGGATAAATGTGTCGATAGCGCCTATCCAAAGCGGTCCGCTCGATCCCCCTTCCGGTAAATGCGCCACTGCGAAGATAACGCTGACCAGTACGCCCGCCAGTACTACGGGCATAGCTTTTTTGAGGCCTTCGAATATAAAGCCCCGAAACAATATCTCCTCAGCTATAGGCGGTAAAATCACCAGGCTGATAAACGTTAACGCCAACTGGTATCCACCGTGCACCGAATTAAATCCGATTTGCTGGGCCTGATTAACGTTCAGGTAAGGAAATAGGCTGGTAGCAAACTTCGATGCAATCAAAAATACCACCAGATACACCGGATAGGCCATTAACGCATAGGCAATATAGCGCAGCTTGAACTTAGGTCCGAACCCGATTGAGGCTAAACTCTGGTTATAGAATTTAAGAATCGCGTAGATTAGACCAACCATCACTGCTTCGGCCGTCAGTACATACACGAACTGTGCCGTGATGGAGTTATTAATCCAAGCGTTCGCCTGAGCCGTACTCCAGCCCTGTATCAGGGCGTAAAAAGACAGTGCATATATTCCAACAAACTGGGCAATAAAGAAAATTAAAAAGCCGGATAATATAACCACTATGGGTATCAGCCATTTCGGCCGCAGGTTCCATAGCTCGCGACGTTTCTGTGCCGAGCCGGAATTAGTTGTCTGTTCTTCTTGCATAGCTAAAAGAATCGATGAATATCTACTAGTGTAACGAGGACCGCCAAAGAAAGTATCAAGACCATGCCGGCGGCATTGACGGCCTCTTCCAGGCCGGCGCTTAACGGTTTACCGATGCCGCGACTGGCTAGCAGCAGCCACATTCTGCCGCCATCCAATGCCGGTATCGGCAGGAAGTTCATGATAGCTAGAGTGAGTGCAATAATGGCAACGATGAATAGCATGAAGTTATATCCTAGCGCACTACCGCCCTTCATAATCATGAAAATTCCAACCGGACCCGCGACCTGAGCCGAAGCGACAGCCTGGCCATGTTGGCGGGCAACACTATTGCCAGTAACCAGGCCGGCGACTAATTTAGCCAAGCCGACAACCGCATGACCTAAACCGACAAGTGTCAGTTTTATAACCTGCCAGGATAATCCAATCGACTCGAGCGGACCCGCCCACCAAGAATATTGTTTTAGCGTGAAAGTTTGCAGAGTAACACCCAGATAGCCTTTGGGATTACTGGTCTTCAGGCTGGCGTTCACTACCGCGGCGGACTGAAGAGTCACGTTTTTAACATAAGTAACACCGTTGCTCTTATAGGTAACAGCCACCGATTTGCCGGCATATTCCTTTGTTAGACGCTGTAAATCTGTAATCGAACTAATAATTTGGCGCTTACCGCTGGCCGTCAAGGCAACAATCTCATTCTGAGCTTTAAGGCCGAGCTTGGCGGCCGGACTATGTGGCTCGACAGAGGTTATGATAACTTCGTTTTGACTGACATGGCTGGCGCCCTTAATATCGAACTGATTTGGAATCACCTGCGGCAAACCTATCCAGGCCAGAATCATTAACAAAACCAGGCCGGTTACCAGGTTGACCATAACCCCGGCTATCATGATCTTAGTTTTTGCCCAGACGCTCGCTTGACCAAAACTGCCCGGTTCAGTATCCGAATCGTGCTCGCCTTTTAATTTAACGAAACCTCCAAGGGGTACGAGGTTGATTGAAAAAGTCCAGCCACCCCGCATCACGCGCTTAAACAGGCGAGGCGGGAAAAATATACCGAACTCTTCGGCAACCACACCGTTACGTCTGGCAACCAAAAAATGCCCCAGTTCATGAGTAATGATCAGGCCGATGAATAGAGCAATTCCGAATATAAGAACTAAGATCGACATGTCTTACAATTATACCCTCCCCAAGCTGTAAATAACTTTAAATATTCTACAAGGTTAAAATTTCTTGCTCTTTGGCTTTTGCCGACGCGTCCATCGCCTGCCGGAAACGGTTCATGGCATCATCGATGGTCTTTTCGGAACGCTTGGCATCATCTTCACCCAACTGCTTATCCTTTTTGGCGTTATCCAGTTGTTTAAAAGCTTCATGCCGGGCGTTACGCATTCTAACAGCCGCCTCTTCAACTTTGTCGCCGATTTGCCGGGCAATTTCCCGGCGCCTTTCCTCAGTTAAGGCAGGTATGGCCACGCGCACTACCCGACCATCGTCACTCGGATTGAAACCCAAAGCCTGATTATTGCGAATAGCTGAGGCAATCGCTTGCAAGTTATTCGGATCAAATGGAGTGATTTGCAGTAACTGCGCTTCAGGAGCCGTCACTGTCGCTACCTGATTAAGCGGCATTTGACTACCGTAAGCTTCAACCATAACCCCGTCCAACATAGCTGCGTTAGCTCGACCGGTCCTTAATTTGGACAGCTCGCCGGCCAAATGATCGCTGGCAGATTGGAAAGCCTGTTCGGCTTGTTTAACGATTGACGATGGATCCATGGAAGTTATTGTAATCCCTACTATTCGACTTCACCAAGCGCCAAACGCGCGAACCGTCTGACGACAATATTCTCACCTAATCGGGCAATGTGTTCTTTGACATAATCACCTACTGTCTGATCAGGATTCTTAACGAACGGTTGGCTCATCAAACAACGTTCGGCAAAATACTTATCGATCTGACCGGCAACGATCTTGTCGATCATATCCTTAGGTTTACCTTCCTTGGAGGCCTTGTCTTTGAACTCGTCTTCAGCTGACTTGATTGCCGCGGCAGGAACTTGCTCACGACTTACGTACTGCGGGTTAGACGCCGCAATATGCATCGCCACGTCCTTAACCAAATTGACAAATATCTCGTTTCTGGCCACAAAATCGGTTTCGCAGTTAACTTCTACGATTACACCGATCCGGTTATCATGATTATAGTTGCCGATAACACCAGCTAAAGCTTGACGCTCACCTCTTTTTTCGGCTTTTGTTAGGCCTTTGGCGCGCATCTCTTTGAGAGCTTTATCGAAATCGCCACCCGCTGCTTCAAGTGCGGCTTTCGCATCAGTCAAGCCGACACCGGTTAGATCTTTTAGTCTTTTAATTTGAGCTATATCTACCGCCATTATTTATCCTTTCCTTCAGTTTTGCTATCACTAGCAGATTGCTTGGCGCGCTTGGCTTGTCCGGCCTCGATTGCCTCACGGGCATAACCGGTAATCAATGCAATAGTTTTAATAGCGTCGTCGTTGGCCGGAATCGGGTAAGTAACCATGGTCGGGTCGGCATTGCTATCAACGATGGCAACGCTTTTAACATTAATCCGATTAGCCTCTTTGACGGCATTTGACTCTGTAATGACATCAACGATAAATAATGCGCCCGGTTTACCGTTCAGCTCTTTAATACCGCCATAAAGCCGATTCAGTTCATCGATTTCTTCCTGAAACCTCTGGACTTCCAGTTTGCTATAGCGATTAGCCAGCTCACCCGATGCCATTCTGGCCTCAAGATCCTTAAGATGCTTAACGCGGGCACCGATTGTATTCCAGTTAGTCAGCATACCGCCCAGCCAGCGCTCTGTGACGTAAGGCTGCTTGACGGCTATGGCCGCTTCTTTAATGATGTCGGCAGCCTGCTTCTTAGTACCCACAAATAAGATTTGCTTACCGGAGGCGGCCGTTTCA
This sequence comes from bacterium, assembly GCA_021788675.1. Classification (GTDB taxonomy): domain Bacteria; phylum Patescibacteriota; class Saccharimonadia; order Saccharimonadales; family UBA4665; genus JAJZWH01. Next base: position 7,185 of record JAJYKI010000033.1, read on the forward strand.
CTCAAAAAATCCATCGCTTTTTGCGCGTTTTCAACCGTCTTGGTGAGGTCGATTACATGGATGCCGTTACGCTTGGAGTGGATGTAGGGAGCCATTTTTGGATGCCAGCGACTGGTTTTGTGACCAAAATGAGCACCCGCTTCAAGCAACTGCTTTATATCTACGTTTGTTGACATATAAAACCTTTCTTTTCCGTAAACCTAAAC
>JAJYKI010000034.1 GCA_021788675.1 bacterium
GGCTACATACGCTTCTCTAGTCTCTTCGCTCGGAAAATACGTGTACGGTGTAATGTTACTTCTTATTTGATCTAAAACACTAAACGCTTCATTAGAATGTGCCATATAAATTCTCCTTTATCGTGTTCTCTTATACATACTTTTTAAAACGCTGCATGCCGTCCTTAATGAATCCGGCCGCACCCAACAAAATACCGGGAATATAGGCTGGATACCAAGGCTTGCTAATAGGTGTCTTGTCTGCTTGACTAACTATTCTTCCGATTTCATGACTGATTTGATTGGCATTGTTTACACGAAATACATCCTGCTGATTCATATCAGCGAAACTAGTATATTTAGGTGCGGCCGAATATGGTGATGCACCGACGCTATCAATATATTGGCTGTTTTTAGATCCAACAACAATAACTTCAGTATGAATACCCTTTTTATCTAAATAATTAGCTTCGGCAGCTATCGATTGTGGACTGTCTTCAACTAGACCATCAGATATGATTATTTCCGTATCGTGAGAACTTATAGCGTGAGAGCCTTCGAGTGCATTGGCGCCAGCAATCATGGCCGGCACTAGATTAGCGCCATATGGGTTAACCAATCCGGGGGTAACGTTCATTTTAATTGTCTTTGGATCGAAACTTATTAATGGCTGTGACAAATTATCGTTTACGCCAAACTGTTCAACGGCCATCTTGCCCTGATAGCCACTGCCTATGATTCCATCAACTGCTAAATTAAAGCGTGATGGCCCTTGAGCTGTATCGTGAGTATAAATCATTGATCCGGCTGATTCTAAAACCACAGCGGTTTTAGACGATCCGCTAGATTCCGGGCTGTTATATTCAGGCTTACCAAGCAAGGCACCGACAAACAAACCAACCCCTGCAGCTATTAATAATCTTGATCCGATGCGATACCAACGATCATACAATTTCGAAGAGCCATCGGTAACTGACTCAACATCAATAACTGCCTTACGAACTGCGCCAGGATTTGCTGCTTCGTGCGCTAAACCAGATTGACGATCAGGGTTAAACCTCCACCACTCAAAAGCTATGTAAGCACCAGCCACTGCAACGGAAGCAGCCAACCCAACCGGATTGGCTATGTGCTCAGGCAAATGATTAATTGACTGAGTAACAAAATCTAGTGTCTGGGATGATTGAGCCATATTATACATATATTAAAAACCTGACCTGAATAGTTGTTTATATACTATCCTATTAGTGAGTTTTTGTCAATTTGCTTATAGAGTAATTTCTATTTAAAACGTTTATGCTTGTGATATAATTTTATTTAATTTAATTGGGGTTTCCAATGGACATCTATAACGAAGATAATCAACCCTCAAACACCAAGGATAATAATCAAGATATCATAAGATCTGTCAGGGATCGTTCAATTGAAGCTTTAGTGCCTTTATTAGATGAGCTAGAAGACACACCGGAGCGTAAATTTGGAATAGTATTAACAGCCGTCCGTTCAATTGATAAACCAGAATTACTGGAAAAAGCACTAAATTATGCCCAGCAAATCGAAGATAAAACCGAAAAGGCTCAGGCCCTGATTGACATTGCTAATGAAGCAACGGTTCGTCTCCAATCATGAACTCCTCTAATTTAATGACTGCTCTGCCAGAGCTTTAAACCCTTGCGCATTCTATCACTGTTCGTGATTTCTATAGAACCATCGGGTTCCCACTCAACATCAACGCCAAGCACCCACAACATCCGATTAATCTGTCTTACAGTTTCTGTATTCAATTGACCCATTGAGACACTAACATAAGGCAGAGCCGTCGCATCGTCAGTAGAAGTAGAGATATATGGTTGATAAATCTGTAATGTCTGATTTAAACCGCTTTCTATGGCAGAAACTGTTTCAGACCATTTACTTTGGTCACTAAAATCAAACGGTTTCAGATTAAAGTCCGTGGTTCTTAGCTTGTCGTTTGACCCAAAGCCATCGTTCCATTGTGATGCCGGAGCCCCACCATCTTTAAATAATTTTGCTACGGCTCGTCTGGCGGAAGTATTAATTTCACTGCTTCGCCCCAGCCAAGCTATTGGTCGTCGAGTCAAAGCACCGCTTCTTACAGACTTAATCATGCGGCCCAATTCCACATCCTCCGCTAAATTAGCATTGCCGTCGTACCCTCCGATCGACATATACATCTTCGGACGAAAAGCAAAATTTGCTCCCGACGAGCCGATTGAATTTTGGCTCTTTCGGATATAAATCTCAAGCATTTGCATAAATCTAGTTCCGACCAGGATTTCCGGATGTGCTTTATAGGCATTGTTGTCCCAATCAATAAAACCAAGAAAGGCGTCCGTATTTGGTTCGGCTTTGGCGCGATTAATTATCGTCTTAACATACTGAGGGTGAATATAATTAGTGTCCGCATCATTAGAGACCAGCATCATCTCGCCCATATTCAATCCACGATTCGATAAGTCTACAATAACCGAATCTGTAGCAAGCTTACGAATATGTCCTATTATAGCTTCCTTATTTGATAGCTCGCGCACAACTAAGCGAACGTTGATTTCCTTATGTTCTCTTTGAAAACGACGAACTTCAGCAACGGTTTTATCCCGGCGTTGATTTTCGGGATAATTAGCAAACACTACTATTTCGAAATCATCAGACGTAACGCCATCCTGATTAAGATATGAGGATAGGGTCCGATATATATTTTTACCTTCTTGATGAGCTGCCGCAGGTATGATAAAAACCGCTTTTGGATTGTCTGCTTTTGGCTGATTTTTTAGACTTCTGGCCATCTTACTGATTTCCCGTCTATAGCTTGGCGTAAATGACGACAGATAACGATTCTTTACGACACCTATGGCTACGTCTCCATCAGGATTATCCGCTAATTCCGGAGCAAAAGGCAACATGCGAAGTCTCTGCTGTCTTGTTTCATTGCCTAGAGTTGGAATAATTTCCCGTCTGACATTGTATGGAAGCGCGGCAGTATTATAAGGCAAATACTGTGAGTAATAATTACCGCTGTAGTCTGGTAGCCTAGTTTCAAGGTCTTCCATGCCACTTCTGGGAGCAATGGGAAATACAGGCGTAACTTCTATGACGGGCTTTTTAATAATGCGAGTGATTATCCTCTCGCCATTCGTATGAACAACATGGTGAACGGGAGTGTTTATTGTTTCAGTTATAGTTTTAGACTGATTACTTCCTACGACAGTACTTAAAACATTAACGTTTGTACCCTGCGGACCCTGACTAGTAACCTGAACTACTTCAGCGTATCCCCCACTAAATTGTGCATGACCGTCCTGATTATAAAATACACTTTGCAGAGCTTGGTCGTGAGCATTTATGACAGCATTGCCGGAACTATTTATAGGTATAAGCATTACATGATTTTGAGTATCGCGACTAAGGGAAACTGCCAAAAATAGTTGATGATTATTGATAAGTTGCTGATAATTTACCGACTGCGTTCCTTCAAATGAACCATTAGGTGTCATATGGGAAACATTTAAAACGAAATTACCGGAACTATCTATGCCACTATTATTATTGCCACCCCACCAGGTAGCAAGTTCGTTCTTATCGGGGTAGGGTGTATTATTGTCATACCAAATTTGACGATGAATAGATGTAAATTTGTTAGGGTGAGTATTTATATACTCACTAGCACTAACTTGAACGGTACTGTGATGTATTGACGTCTCAACATGCGATTGCTGAAAAATCTCTTTTGAAGTCAGTAATGAATATCCTTGATTATGCAGCTGGCGAACCGTTAGTAGATTTAACGAACCATTTTTATTAAAACCAACTTGATTAACGATAACTTTTCCACTTGGATCAACCAGCTCCTTAATTCCATGACCAGCACTTATTAAGTGAAATCCAGAAGGCAAATCTAGTGCGCCATTTCCATTATGATAGTTACTATGAGCAAAACTAGTAAACGTATTCTTGTCAATTAATAATCCATGCCCCCTAATTAGCCCGGCAAGTTCGGTCTGGGCACTATATCCTAAACCGTTTGATTCAATTACGCCCTGTACACTTGACTCTATACCGGCGGTGGCTTCTTGAACTAAAGTACCGATACCACTACCAACAACCGCACCCACCACAAATGATCCCAGCACTCTCTGGTTCCTATACCTCTTAAAAGCAGCGTCCTTATGATTTATGTCTTCCTGGATTAAACGCTCGACTTCCTGGCTGTTGGTATCGATTATTTCTTGTAGCGGACGTCTTACAAGGCCTAATTCACCCAATCGCTCATCACTTAAATTATCGATTACTCTTTCTAAAAGTATCTTAAGTTTAGCTAAAGCCACGTCTAGTTCGAATCTTTGTTGTTCGACACTAAATGTACTGTCGTAGCTAATAAAATCTGCACCCATACTATCAGACATAGAAATTCTAGTTTGAGCCTCTGTGACCGAACCAAGAGACCTGACAATACTACCTAGACCACCATCGGTATCTAGTTCTTGCATGGAATTATCCAATAATTCAATAAGCTGATTGGCAGATACCGTTGCATAACGAGTTGCTTCCAATTTTTGACGACGCTTAGCGTTATCTAGGCTAATCTCTCCGCCCTCTGCCATTTGCCTTGAATGATGCCGACGCTCCTGTTTTAAGCGAAAAACTTCTTTGGAACCAGCTATTGCACCCGTACCGATGCCCAAAGTGCCGGTGATGGCCATTGCCGTTGCTAGACGGCGAGTACTGTATTTTGTAGCCGCCATAACAATACCTGCCACAGACGCTACCGTTGCTTCATTAACTAAACGAAGTCCGGGTACCTGAACTACCCTATCGATTAGTCGATCTGTTAATTCGTGGCTAGAAACTGTCCTAACGCCAGATCTAACATCAGCAACCCTAAGGCTTAGCGCGGTTTCAATTGCATCAATTCCTACCCCGTGCTCATAAGCAGCCCTAGCATTACTAGCAACTTCAATAATATTATCTACATAAAGTAACCCCTTATTACGATTTTGGGATATTTCTTTTTGCCGGATCCCAAATCTCGCTAAAAGTCGATCTCGCTCAGTCTCTATTGCATCATAGTTAATTGTTCCTTTTGCAAAATCTACAATTAGTGAATTTAATTCAGTCTTTAGGTCTGCACCCCCCGTGATATCTTGTGCGTCAAGATTATTTTCTCCTACATGTAAAAGATTGTAGTCTGACGTCAGTCGTTTCACGATAGCAACTCTGGTATCCTCGTGCTGCTGATATGTTCCGTTGCTAACTGCATAAATATTACCGGATTTTATTATTTCGTCTCGACTTCGGTTTATGGCTTTCTGTCTCACGTAATCTCGAACCACATTGCCATACCAAATTTTTTTAACAAAGCCTTTTACGCCAGTATCGGCAGTTTTTTCACGAACATACTCATCGGCCGCATCATGCGACCTAGCGACGACTTCACTAGATAAATCACCAATTTGAATTGCCAGTTTTTTTTGCAATAATTCACTGGTTTCTAAACCATTTTCACTATTAATAGTCGCTGGTACACCATCATTATTAGGACTTAATATTACTAAATCTGTTTCTGGACGCATTGTCTTCATAGAACTAGGTTCTGGTTTAAGGTAAGTGCTTGCGGGCATTTTTACATCTCTCAGGCATTATAACCTAAATACAGGGAGCGAAACTCTACCATAGCATCAAGCGTAACCTGACGAAGATCAGAAATATTATGTTTGATAAAGTTTTGCATCTTTTGCTCATTTAGAGGCTGCTCTTTCGTAATAGACTCAAATTCAGGCAACGCTTTTTCTGGCAAAGATTCAATAACCCGCCGGTTAATCAATTTAGTTAATCTATCACCAAGATCAGCCACTAACTGCTCATGTACATCAGGATCTAATGCCGGCAATCCTTTATCTGCTAGCATCTGTTCAATAAAATCGTCTATGCTCTCGTAGTTGCTCATTATTATATATTTTATTCTTTTATCATTATAAACTATTTTTATTGTTTTGTAAATTTATTGCCGTTGAAACCTAGCATATTTTAACATTTATAAGGTTTATCTAGTTACTGAAACCTAGTTATTGCATATATTTTATGTCAAGAAGCTGCTGCCACTAGATTAGCGTCTGTGTCTTCAGGAACATAGTTATTTACTGCTAGTTTGGCTTTTGGGAAACTGAAACCAAACGTACTGCCCTTACCTTCCTCGGACTCAAATATAAGGGCGCCACCTTCACTGACTATTACTTTCTTAGCCATAAACAGGCCTAGTCCGGTACCGTCCGGTCTAGCCTTACGGGCATTGGCCGCACGGTAGAACTTAGTAAACAAATGCGGCCTTTCGCTCAAAGGCACACCTATTCCATTGTCTATAACTCTGCATTCAACAGAGCTTTCCGTTTCGCTCAAAACTACATCTATTTTTCCGCCAGCCGGTGTGTAATAAATAGCATTGTCCACGAAATTCATGATTACCTGTCTGGTCTTTGTGTCGTCCAGCATTAAATCGGTAATTCCTTCAGGCTTAACATAAGAAAGAGTCAGGTGTCTGGATTTTGCCGTATCTATAAGTTGTCTAACCTCTTCTTCGATAATATCCGCAAGATTGACGGGAGCTCTTTCGATAACAAATTTACCAGTCTTAAGTCTGGACACGTTGAGTAGATCCGCAATAAGAAATACCATACGCTGAGAGCTAGTAAATGCCTGCTCGAGTAGCTGTCTTTGCAAATCGGATATCTTGCCGGCATCACCATCCAATACAAGGCTTATATTGCCTTTTACACTAGTCAGTGGAGTCCGAAGCTGATGAGAAGCCATACTAACAAAGTCATCTTTTGCTTCATCAAGGGCCTTGAGCTTTTCGTTCGTTTTTCTTAGTCTGTTAGTAGCAATCTTTATTCGCTGCTCTAGGTTAAAGTTAAATGCCTTAATCTCTTCATACTGCAGAACATTCTGAATTGCTATAGACAAACTATTTGTCAGACTTAAAAGTGTTTCTTCATCCCTGGCCGTATATGCTTGTCCGCTTAGTTTTTTGCCCAAATTTACAAATCCAAGTACAGAGTTCTTATTTTTATCGTTCTTAGATACTAATCCATTGTTATTTATTGGGATAATTAAACATACGTTATCATTGCTTAATATATCGCTTGATTCAAAATTGTAGAGTGGCTTAAATTTTTGCCTAAATAAGTTGGTTATTTTGGATACATCCTGCCTACTTAAATTACTGTCATGGCCGATGTAACTAATATCATAAAAATAAAAATCGATGTAAGAAATTTTCATTTCCTTCGATATTAGATCTTTAACATTTTTTATCATTACACTCAGTTCTATGCTAT
>JAJYKI010000035.1 GCA_021788675.1 bacterium
TATTCACCAATGGTGTATCAGAAATTATTCTCCAGCTTATATTATTGGCTCTTAGTATTGTTTTGATCCGTGTTGAGCCTTTGGTGTCTCTTCCCGATATGTAGTGATATATGCCTTCGGCGGCAATTTTTATAGGTTCGGTTTCGTTAGGAAAGAAATAGTAATAGCCTTTTATAAATGGCTTACTATCCGGATTGATAGTTAACAGCAGGGCGAAATCGCCTAAAATATTTTCAGGTTTGTTTGCCTCCGATGGAAAACTAAACCCTTTGCTCACATAGAGTTGTTCGCCGGCCTTAATCTCACAATATCCACCCTTTAGGTTGTTTTTGGCAATGTATATTGCATGCATATCCCATGGTTGTTGTTGGCCATTGTTATTATGAGGGATGCTTTCGACGGCGACTTCATGCAAACTTTCAGATATTCTTTCGATAGTATTATCGCATCTGGTATTGTCCATGATTATATTAAATAATATATAGATAGACCGGTTGGTTCAAGTTCCGTTATTGATGGCAGGTTCCAGTCTAGCATTTGGGCTGGTTTGCTTAGCTAGTATAAAATAAGCTTAAGTAATATATTTAGCGTGAAGGACAAAATCAAAGCTATGGATAAGAATTCCGCCACAATTGTCTTAATTTTAGTAATGGTAGTGGTTGTAGTCGGGGCTGATTTACTGTTTTTCAGACATCAGTTCTGGGAGCGCTTAAGCGCCAATGTCGGCATAGTCCTAATCTTCATAGCCGTCTATTTCCGGTTCATAGCTAAGCTTTAACTACGGCTTTAGTAAAAAGCCGTTTAGCTATAGCATTAAAGATCGGATGGACGGGTTTTAGGGTCGTAGCAATCCGCTAGTTGCCAGGTTGGTATGTATTAGTAGCGCCGGCGATCGCGGTCGTTATTGAAGCTGCGGTTACTACTCCCCCTATTATTAGGCCGACGATCCTCCTGTGGGCGAGCTTGGTTGACGCTAATCGCGCGTCCGTTAATTTCTTTGCCGTCAAGTGACTTAATTGCGTTCTGTCCTTCTTGGTCGTCTTCCATCTCTACGAAGCCAAAGCCTTTGGATTGACCGCTATCCCTGTCTTTTATGACTACCGCACTGCTTACTTTTCCGGCTGCTGCGAAAAAGTCATTGAGCTCTTGGTCGGTGACGCTGTATGCCAGTCCGCCAACGTATAGTTTAATTGCCATATTATAATACCTTCCTTTAGTTAATTATCGCTTGCGTTCTTTATTTCTGCTCGCGATGAGATTAGCATTTCAAGGCTAAATATGACAACGGAGAGTTAATAGTAACTACTTGCTCAATCAATTTTAGCATAGTAGAGCTAGTTTTCCGCCAACCATTGCTTAAGCCGAGCGATTGTGCTATAGTTTTAATAGTTGTTTCTGATGGATCCTGAGTAAGTTTTATTAAGTTGACTCGACGTTCATTACAAACAGTCGATAACTTAATTTAAATAAAGGATCTTTTTTTATGTATCAAAAAACCAATTACCGTCTCGGACGCAATGCTCGATTTAGCGGGCCGTCTCAATCTAAGTCGCAAAGAAAAGGCCGACAGCCTAAGAAAGACTATATTCATCCTTCAAAGTTTGTCCGCTTAGCCAAGCCGCAAGCTCAAGACACATATGTTTCGTTGCATCGTTTTGTGGACTTTGAAATTGCCCCGCTCATTAGGAGTAATTTAGAAAACATGGGGTTTAATGATCCTTCGCCCATTCAAGACCAGGCCATACCGCCCGCACTATCCGGTAAAGACATCGTTGGCATCGCCAATACCGGAACCGGCAAGACAGCCGCTTTCGCTATCCCGGTGCTAAACCGTCTTATTAACGACAAAACCGCCAAAGCTATTATTATGGCGCCTACACGGGAGTTGGCGGAGCAGATCGAACAACAGTGTCGGAAAATTGGTATGGGTAGCGGTTTAGATGGCGCGCTTTTAATTGGCGGAACTTCTATGGGTCCGCAGCTTAAAGACCTTAGCTATAATCCAACCATCATTATTGGTACGCCAGGGCGGATTAAAGACCATCTGGAGCGAGGTTCGCTCAAGCTCGACGACTGTAATATTATAGTTCTCGATGAAGTCGATAGGATGCTTGACATGGGGTTCGTTAATGATATTACCCATATTTTAAAACGTACAAATAATATCCGCCAAAGCTATTACTTTTCTGCAACACTGGACTCAAGAGTCAAAGCTATCATTGAAAGCTTTTCGGTTGATCCAGTACATATTTCTGTTAAGTCAGGCGACACTAGCGATAGCGTTAATCAAGATGTCGTTAGCTTCAGTGGCCTGAGCAATAAGCTAGAGAAATTACACGATGTTCTTATTCATGAAGCAACAACGAAAGTTATAGTTTTTGATGATACGCATCGTAGTGTTGAAAAACTGTCCAACGAATTGGTGGCCAGAGGTTTTAAGGCCGATTCGATTCATGGTGGAAAATCACAACCACAAAGACAGCGCGTCCTAAATAAATTTAAAAACAATGAGGTTACCGTGCTAGTTGCGACAGATGTTGCGGCACGCGGACTTGATGTCTCTGACATCTCCCACGTCATCAACTATTCTCTGCCTCAAACCTACGATGACTACGTGCATCGTATTGGTAGAACCGGTCGTGCCGGCAAGGTCGGATTTGCGCTTACATTCATCGAGAGCTAAATAAGCCTCTTTAGAATTTATTTCAGTTTAAAAGATTTGCTAATTCCATGCCCTGCAGAATTATTGCTGCATTAGCATATATTTGATCATTAACCGCATGGTGCAGACCATTTAAGGCCAATCCCAATACCCTGTCTGAACCATGTTTATTTGCTAGAGACGATCTAATTCGGTCCATAGTTTTACGATCTGCCAGTTCGCTTAGTTCGCAGTTGAATATCACGGCTTTCATATGTTTTGATGAGTTATAGGACAATGCTTTGTCGAGCCGCTGTTCCATGCCTCCGAGCGCCAGTCCCTTGGCTATTGCTATAGAGCTAGGTAGTACTACAGTTGGATAAAAATCCCTGTCGGATTTAGCAATTCTTCTAGCATCCTTGAAAGAAGGGGTGCTTACTTCTTTTGTATATTTTGCAGCGTTTAGCTCTACGCTCATAAAGTCTAGCACAAGTTTAGCGAATCTTCTTTGCGTGCCGGTTACTCCGTCTGCGGAAATTATTGCGTCTACGCTATGGTCGAAAGTGTGGGCGTGAATTGGTATCTCCGGTACGATGTCGCCACCAAGGGAAAATCCAGCATGGATTGCCTTTTCAATTGGTTCACGGGGATTATATTTTAAATAACTTAGGGTCGGAATCGCCAAGTCTTTGAAAATGCCTTGAGATACATTTTGTCTTTGCTGTGGGTATAAAAAGTTATTTGGTCTATTTGACCAGGACGGTCGGCCAAACGCTATGATTCGAGTAGTTGGCAAACTGCCAATCAACGGTATTAAATGCATGATCGTATTCGGATCGATGTTGCTTGAAAATTCCGCTTGAATTACTAACGTACTATCATAATCGTCCTTAGGAATAACATCAAATAATTGTGCTGGATAATATCCATCGTGTAAATGTGTGGTTATGCTTGATTCAGAAATGTTAAACTTACGCGTCGCTTGATTGTATGTGAGATTTTCAAGTCGCTCCGCAACATTGTCTAAGCGGTCAATTATTTCTTGGCTAAAGATTTCGTAATGATCTAAATTGGCTGCACCCATTGTAATAAAAAATAACAACTAGATTACGTTATTGCAATCATGTCTTTAAAAAAGTGGTTGCTACTTAGCTTTAGCTTTTGGCTTTTTAATTTCTTTTCTACCTTTATCTTTCGGCATAAAATTTCCTTTTAATATGGACTTTCTTTGGTTAATGTTTGCGTTTGGATTATCTGGTCTAATAGAATAACTGCGTGATTTGACCAAAAGTTTTTGCTTGCGGATGTTTCATCAGGGCTTCCTGGACGGGGTGGCACAATGTGACCGATCCAAAGATCAATTAGCTCGTAGCTATTGATTTCGTCACGTTTGAGAGAGACCGTTAAATAACTTGTTGCGACAGGCTCGCCATTCTTTATGAAACGCGTATAGATGTCTTCTTTTAGCAGTTGAGCATAAAAGATGGGATCGTTTGCAGTTGTTTTAATAATGAAATCGTAGCCTATTTGTCGATTTAGGTCGTATTCCATATAAACTTCAGGCTCGTAAAAATTTGTCGTGGCTAATACTTCATTTGCTAGCGTAAGGAGCTGTGGCTGTCGAGCTAAACGTTTCTCGACTTTTGACCCAGTAAGGTAGACATATACTTCGGTGCCATTTTTAGTTAAGCCGACTTGATATTTCATAAAGTTGCACTCCCAAATTCATTGTAAGAAAAAGTTGAATTTAATAGATCTAAATTAGATTCTACTTTTTGTTCAGAAAGGATCGACCTTACGATTGATTCTAAAAATAGCTCGGCAATGTTAACGACCGGTCCACTACTGGGCGCATGAAACCATTTAAGCCCCGGCATAGTGTTTATTTCCAATATGTATGCATTTTGAGAATCATCGATAAGATAATCGATCGCAACAAACTTGAGAGAAAAGATTTTAGCAATGCGTTTCGACAGCGCAACGAGGGACGAGTCCCAGTCACATTTCGAAAAAGATATACGCTGCAGCGGTCTGTCTTTTGCTACAGAAGTACCATATTCACTGCGATGTACGCCAACGACTTTACTATTTAAAATTAAGAACCGTAATTCTCTACCTGCAATATATTTTTCAAGTATATATTGGTTGACGTTAATTTTGGATAGCTGTGTTGTCTTGTTAATGATGTGAATATCTCGTGTTCCCGAACCGGTAACCGGTTTAGCTACTATTGTGCCGTGTGTCTTTAGAAATGCTTCAGCCTCAGAAGAAGTATGAGCTATTGTGAATGGAATGTTGGGCATTTTATGTCTTTCGAGTATGCGTCTTGTAACATATTTGTTCTTTGCTAAGGCGGCACTTGAAGCTGAGTTGAGCGGGCTGCGGGCCAAATTAATGTACCTTTCCTGACCGTTAACGACTATGACAAAGACAGCTTTAGGAGTTAGCCAGACTGGAGACAATCCCATGCTTTGGGCGCAATTAAAAAGCAGCTCGGCCGTGCCCAGCTTTGGCTTTACGCTAAAACTAACTGCGCTTGAGGCCGCCACGGAAACTGTTCCTGTCATAGTTCTGGGGTTGATCTTCACGGGGCCTTGCTGTATTTACTAAAATGGTGCGACCCTCAAATTCCTTACCGTTTAATGCATTAATTGCAGCTTGGGCAGTTTTCTGATCTTCCATCTCGACAAAGCCAAACCCTTTTGACTGATTGGTTGCGCGGTCAATAATAATTTGTGAACTTATGACTTTACCGTACTGACTGAATAGCGTTTGTAGGCTATCGTTAGTAGTATCGAATGAGAGTTTTCCGACATATAATTTAGTTACCATTTTGTTTGAGCCTTTCTTTAAGCTGATTGTTAGCGAGACAGTGTCTACGCTATAGCTTAAGAATATTGGAGCTTGTCGGGCGCGTACTACAAAAAAGATATAGGGTTGAATAACTTGCTACCTATAAGTATATCACCTAAGGAGATAATATGATAGGCCAGGTCGAAGGATAGATAAGTATCAATAAATCATAATCTTCTAATTTTTTTACTTAGAATTCAGACTTATTTATATAGATAGCTAGATTGTGCAATGTTTATGTGTATTCATTTTTACTGCTTAGAAGATTATATATGTATAAAATTTGGCATTAATAAGGAGGGATATATATGGACGCAAAAGTGCAATCTATTACGGCTAGTGTTTTAGAGGTAATTGTGGGTGCTTGGGTAATGCTCGTACCCGTATTTACGTCAGTTACCGGCGGAATGCTAACCAGCATATTAATAACCGGTGGCCTGATAGCCTTAGCCGGACTAGTGCAGTTGTTTTGGGAGAATATACTGCCTAGCTGGGTTGATGCGGTCGCTGCCATCTGGCTAGCAGCGTCAGTATACGTTTTTAGCGGTGTCAGCACGGCCGTTAAATGGAACGTAGTGATCGCTGCAGCGGTGACATTAATTCTCGCAATATGGGATGTCGCTGAAGTCAGTCAGACGCAACACTTACATCACCAGGGATCATAGAACCAATCAGGCCTTAATGTAAAAGGACCCCAAAAAACCAAGGGTCCTTTTAATATTTTCGTTCGTTTTATTTTGCCCTATGCAATGAATCGCTAAGCTAAGCAGGCAGTTTTTAATGATGTTAACCCGAGGGCTTAATGGTTTATAGTTCTTTATTGAGGTATGAACTGATTGAAAATATAAGACTGTTCACCGCTAGCTTCATCACTCACAAGTAACTTGCCAGACAGTTCAAAAAATTTCGCGGATTGTTGTTCGCCGGCTTCAGCGTGGTTTTTTAGCATTTCGTGTATACCCGGATCGTTAATTTCCACGGCATCCTTTGCTGCTGCGTTCCTTAAGTCAATTACCCAAGAAAGAAATTTATTCGCGTCAACATGCTGTGCAATTAGATCGCGTCTTAAATTATCATCTAACTTAATCCTGTTTGTGACTAAAGCTAGATTGAAAGCATTTATAGCCTGATTCTTAGTTACGACGTCTATTATTACTCGGCCTAGATTTGCCTGAGATTCAGCTAAAGCTTTTCTGGCAATATCGCCCTGTCGAGCGATTTCCTGGCTGGAAGCGCCAAAAAAATTTTTGCTCATAAATTCAAATGACATAAATATATATTTTCACAAAACTGAGGAAAATCAATAACATGGACGTAGTTGACGCTTTTAAATGTACAACCAACTCATGAGACATTTTAAGCTTTCGGCTTGTCGGTTTTGGATTATTGCCGCGAAAGTAAACTATTAAGTCTTAGGAATCTGTCTTCTCTATTAATTTATTATTGAACTTGGTTATTAGCAATGCGCTCGATATTAGAAAGCACATTTTCCATTACATAAATTAGCTGCATCGTGTCAGCTTCATTAAGACTAGCTATATCTTTGTCGTCCAAGTCGTAGCGCTTGCCTAGTGTTTGCTGGGATTTCTCTTCCCTACCTGTTTCATCGCTAATAGTTATTTCACTGATTGTATTGTTGGGGTCATGGAGTAGGTTGGCTAGGTCGTCAAGACTTAAGGACTTACTCTGCTTAATTAAGTCTTGAGCTTGTGTGCGATCTAATGCGTAACCCAATTGAATATTATTAAAGCGTTCATTTTCGGATTCATCTTTAAAAGCATGGATTGCCCAAATGCGCAATTTAGCGGTATCCTCTTCTTCTGGAGCTATGACG
>JAJYKI010000036.1 GCA_021788675.1 bacterium
TCTCTTTAAAATACCCACGCCTTTGTTTTGGCCATCTATCCAGCATTAATTGCTAATTAAGCCATATTATACAAAACGCTAGCGCTAAATCCCATAGACAGAGTTTGTATAACTTTTTAGATGGTGCGCGGAGCGGGAATCGAACCCGCACGCCCGATTGGGCAACAGATTTTAAGTCTGTCTCGGCTACCAGTTACGACATCCGCGCTTAATTTAATAATCTGATCTGGAGGCGCCGACCAGAATCGAACTGGCATAAAAGGTTTTGCAGACCTCTGCGTAACCACTCCGCCACAGCGCCGGCCTAAAGATCTAGATTAGTATAGCGTATTCGCCCTGAATTATTCCAGTTAGGCTTGGCGGATTCTTGCTCCCAGCCAACGATACGCCGATAACAGCGCCGCTATGACCATGACAATCGTCAAAGAATAGAAAGCCTTATGTAGCCCGCTGGTAAAGACTTGGGCCAATTGCCCGCTTAGGTTCGTCGTACCGACAAAGATAGCAAACGCCAGATGCTTGGATATGGCACTGGAAGCAATTACAATCGCGATCGAGAATGAAAATACCATCCCGATATTCGAAAAAGTTCTTAGCATTCCCGAAGCCAGACCGAACATCGACTGTGGTGCCGCCTTCATAACCGCCGAGTTATTGGCCGGGAAAAACGAGCTTGAACCGATACCGTTGATAACGCTGGCGACTACTACTACCCAGAGCCCGGTCGTCATGCCGAGACGAGCATATATCAAAAGCGCGATAACCTGTACCGCCAGACCGATTGTAGCCGGCAAGACCGGACCCTTCTTATCCGCCAGCCGACCGGCGAACGGACCAACCACCGACCCGATGACGTATCCGGGAACCAGCAGCAAAGAAGCGTGGATCGGGGTTAAACCGCGGGGACCTTGCAGGTACATGATGACCAAAAACAAAACTGCGAAATTGGCCAGGCCCTGGAATAGTGCCGCCAGGAGCGTCGGCGTAAGACTAGGCACTTTAAACAGCGAAAAATGAAGCATCGGTTCGGTTTGATTCTGCTCAATAAAATAAAACACTACGAGCAATACCAAGCCGCCGACAAAATATTCCACAATCGACGCGCTTAATGATTCACTGGCCAGCCTGGTAACCGCCCATAAAAGACCGAAAATACCACCCCCCAGAGTTAGCATACCCAACCAATCGACTTTGTGAGCGATCTTAATCGAACGTTGATGCAAGGCTTTGAGCGCTATAGCTATGGCTGCAAGGCCTATCGGTACGTTAATCCAGAATATCCAGCGCCAGGAAAAGTAAGTTACTATCAGGCCACCTATAACAATACCCAATACCGCCCCCATACTCCAGCCGATTGAGTTATAGCCATAGGCTTTACCCCGCTCGTGCGGCGGATATAGACCGGCAATGATGGCGCCACTGTTAGCAGACACAAACGCACCGCCAACACCTTGCAATAACCTGAAGACAACGATTGAGTATTCGTTCCATGACAGAGCACAAGCCAGCGATCCGATCACAAACAACAAGAAACCGGCCTCGTACATTCTGACCCGGCCAAACATATCCCCTAATTTACCTACCTGGGTAGCCAGTAAGGTAATGACCAGGAGGTAGCCGATAACAACCCATATAACCGACGCCAGGCCGACTTTTAGACCTTTTTCTATCTCCGGCAGGGCTAAAACGACGATCGTAGTATCGATGGCCGTAATCAAAACCCCTGTCATAACCACTATCATGGCCAGGCCGCGATGCTTGGCAATGTCTGAATGATAGGCTTTAGCCTTGCTTAGCTCTGCTGTCATATTAATGCCTAATTATAGCATTGAAGAAACGAGCCCATTAAAGGCTATTTATAAGTCTTGGCATAGGACTGCAGCTGCATAGACAGCAATTCGGATTGAACATTGTTAACGACACTAATAGCGGAGTTAAGGCTTGGCGGCGGTACCGGATTTGAACTTTTGCCGGATAGGAGACTGGCTCTGATGCCGTTGCCGCTAGGATTAATCTCAAAATCCGAGCTGACTAGCGATTGGTTGGCCGACTGCCAGGCAAACGAAAAACCGTTGCGCCTGACAGCTGATGCAAAAGTAGCCAGTACAAAAAGCAGAGCTAAGCCTAAAACTACCGGCGCGATAGATAATCTGGCGTTTTTTATTTCCATTGCCAATCCTTTTCAAGGGAACCGAAGCTAGGTGTGTGCAGGGTGCGAATTGCCCGGCCGATTATAAAGATGTTATCTTGGCCGCTAGATTGATGCAAAACCATTGCGAAAATACCCCTGGTATTCTGAACGGCGTTATTGGCGTAGACGATATAGGCCTGGCTGCCTGCAAAAGTTCCCGGTTGGGAGGATACTAAAGTGCCGCCGGATTTAGGTATCGCCTGGGCAAAAATTTGTTGTGCGACAGCGTCCAGATTGGCGCTGGATATATTCGGGTTACTGACCGCGTTAACACTGAACTCTTCAATGCTAGAGGTAGCGTCAAAGCTGCAGTTATTATGCGAAACGCTGTTTAGCCCTGAATCAATCTTGACGTTATAACATGGCGTGCTTATGCCTACCAATTGTCTGGTAGAGGATATCTTGCCTTGCGCGAGACTAAGCGACTGGCTCTGAGACATTGCATATCCCCAAATGGATATCCCGGCCAGAACTCCGGTCACCGAAAAGATAACAGCTATCAGGCTGAGTGAGTGTTTGTATTTTGAGCGCCCTATGGTGCTGAGAACTAGACCGGCGATAGCAAACGCCAAACCTGCGATGGGCATGAATAAAGCTACGACGATAGCTGCTGCACCCAGAAATAGCCCAACTATAGACAACTGTTCGCCGCGCCGGGCCGCGCCGCTCAAAGCTTCACGGGCATAAGCCGGCAAAACACCGGCTCTGGCCAAGGCCAGGCTGCCGCTTAGTAGTGGGGAGTTTAGCTGCGCCTGGCCGCAATTACCACAAAACGCCGCATCCGACTCTACCGGCAGTCCACAATTCATACAGTCGTGCATAGTAAGTCTCGTCTATCGATTTATTAATTTAAGCATGAGCGCCGCAGTGAGTGCAAAACAAGTAGTGCTCAGGATTAACGACCCCGCAGTGGCGGCAATAATTGTTAACTCCTACCACCACAAGGCCGTCTTGTCTATCGAGCTGTTTAGCCCGAAAGAACAACAGGAACAAACCGACCGCTAATAAAGCAGTGATTAATACCGACATCATCGCTAGGTATGGATTGGACGAGAACAGGCCAAAATCATACAAACCGTGCAGAACGATTACGGCCAGCAAAGCCAACCCGGTCTTAAATAGCGGTTCGTGATCGACTTTCGCCCGACTCAAGAAATATCCCACCATTACAGTGGTCGAGGCATGAAAGATAGGATCAAGCAACAGCCGCTGTAAGCCGGTCGTGGCGCCGAACTGAATACTGTAGAGAATGTTTTCCGGAATTCCAAAGGCCAAGCCGGCAATCGCAAAAAATATGATACCGTCGACATGACTACGAAAAAATTTACGTTTATATACCAAAACAGCCGTCGGCAGGAATTTGGCGGACTCTTCAATCGCTCCGACTGCAAGAGAAGCCAGCAATACGACACTATAGGGCTGTCGAACGACCAAGGATAAGTCGCGTGCCGGTATGAGCCAGCCCTCCAAAAAGACGGCCGCGACCATGCCGACAATCCCTAAACCGAAGGCCGCCCAAAGATAACCGACCGGCTCTTTCTTGCCCTGATCAAAACGGAGCAGATACCAAGTTAGTGCTGCTCCTAAGACTAAAAAGCAGATAATTACGGCAACTAATACCATGCCTCCTATTTAAGCATAAACAGCTTAGGCCTGCTAAGCTCGGCAACGGCGGCAATAGCCTCTTACTTCTATCTGGTGAG
This sequence comes from bacterium, assembly GCA_021788675.1. Taxonomy (GTDB): domain Bacteria; phylum Patescibacteriota; class Saccharimonadia; order Saccharimonadales; family UBA4665; genus JAJZWH01. Next base: position 3,895 of record JAJYKI010000036.1, read on the forward strand.
CCTTAGGCAGAAAACCCTGATTTTTGGCGATGTCCGCGATATGTTCCTCAAGTTTGTTTTCATGGATATCTGCAATAGCGCCACAACCAATACAAACCAAATGATGGTGATGGTTAATTAGACGGTCACTCAACTCCAAACTATACTTAAAGCCGTTGCTAAGACGTTGCACCATGCCAAGATCCTCAAACAATTTGACGTTACGGTAAACGCTTGCCCGATCAAGCTTGCCGTCTAAACCGATTAGTAAATCCCGCATTGTCAGCGGACCATGCTTAAGCAGGTGCTCAAAAACAAGGATGCGCGATTGAGTCAGACTGAAGCCTTTGGCTTTCAATTGTTCGTTCAAATTAGCGAGGTTTACATCCATATTGCAAATATAGCATTTATTGCGACTTTTTTGCAATAATTATGGTTTTGTAGCAATATATTAATGTTCTATGTTCGCGTATAGCTTAGCCCTTAACCTTTGGAACCCCTCACATGTCGTGGGCTGGACTTCTATTATTATCATGTCGGTCGTACTCGGCATGGTGCACGGTATTACGCCGGACGAACACACCTGGCCAATCACGTTCAGCTATGCGATCGGTAGCTATTCAACCCGGAAAGGGCTCAGGTCGGGCTTAATCTTTTCATTGTCCTTTGCCCTGCAAAGGGCCATCGCCAGCGAACTGGCTTTTCTTGGTCTTTATAAATTATATGAAATCGGCTGGCTCAACTATGTGATTTATATAGTTGTCGGCATCTTAATGGCCGCTTCCGGACTATTTATTGTTAAACGTAAATCTATCCTGCATTTCGATCTTCCCTTTTTCAAACAACATCATCAAGGCGACAAGGACACCCAAGTCTGGCTGAACGATCCCAAGCCATGGATGCCGGCGGTTCATGGTTTCGTTGCCGGTTGGGGCTTTGGCGCTTTTGCTTTAATACTCTATACGGTACTTTCCCCCGCTACCCATTCACTGGCCTACGCATGGATACCCGGCGCGCTATTCGGCTTAGGTACAATGCTCATCCAGATGCTGGCTGGGGGCTTTTTCGGCTACATGGCGCAGCACTGGGGACTGAATGAAGCTGCGATTCGCCGGATATCCCTTAAAACGGCTGGCAATACCTTAACCTGGGGCGGGCTAGCGTTCGTGCTTGGTGGCGGACTCAGCCTGCTCATTCCTGCTTTAGGCAGCAGTGGCATATCTACCGGCATACGTGTTCACAACCTAGACAGTATTGGCTTACCTTTAATCCTGGTTATTTTCAGTGTTCTGATCGTCGGACTGTCTACTATGATATCCGAAACCAGACATGCAATGGCTAAAATATCTCATGATAAATTGATATGACCAAGCTTAGGAAGATTTTTTTTGGGCTATATATGCAAGATATTTGAAAAATTGAGCGGGGTCTATACCATCCTTCTCCATTCGTTCAAACAATTCTGAAAATTTTTGCATTTCCTCTGGAGTCAACGCTTCGATTGTCTTGAATTTATCCGCAAACAAGTTTTTATCGGCCTCAGCCTTAAGCTCGGCAAAAGATTTATTATCTTCACGGTTTGCGACCGAACAGCCCAAAGCTACACCGGTATTAATGCCCTTAAAAATTTCTTTTCCATCATCGCTTGCAACATATGCATCAACAAGCGCTTCGATACGTCCCTGGATTCCATAAATGTCGTCCTTATCCTTAATCACAACGATAACCTCAAATTCATCCCCACCAACCCTCAAAACTAAATCGGCTTCTGACCTCATTGCGCCGGCGACTACAGAGATTATATTATCCCCCGCCGCATGGCCCGCATAATCGTTAACAGCTTTCAATTGATTAACATCCCCGGCTATAATCCCAACCGTACAACCGGCAGCAATCGCTCGATCATATACTGCCCCGCCAAACACATCAAACCTATGTGGTTCCATTCTGCCGGTTTTAAGCTCTTGACCATATTCAGCCATATCGCTGTCTGAGATGAAATCAGTTATCGCGGGAACTTCGCGCGGTGTCAATTGCTCGTTGCTCATTAGGAGTAGATTTTATAATTCTAAGGTGTTTAAATCAAGTCTTCGATCAGATTCACGACGGCAAAATTAATATGATCCAGCTCAATAACTCCGTGATGGACCGGACCATCCCATTTGTTTTCTTCTATCCAACTGGCGCCAGCCAACACTGTCTGGTTTAAGTTGCTTGGCGTGACCATGTCAAAACTGGCCATTGCGTCACCTGTCAGATGAATAGACATAAAATAAATGGCCTGGTTTTTAATCGCAATTAAATCAATTGTATATTTTGAGCGTTTAAAATTAGATTCGAGCAATTTAAATCCCCGCATTTCAAGATACTGCCGGGCAGACTTTTCCGCAGCCTGACGTTTATGCCCGGTCATCGTTTCTTAGCCAATAGATTTTTTTGCAACGGCCTAAACAGAGTAGCGAACGCCACGCCCAACATAACGACTATCGCCAACTCATTGGATTGCGTTTCGGTCTCTGGTGGATTGCTACTGCTATTTAAAGGCTGCACCTGCCAGATAGTAAGCGACACCAACTTTGAATTCATAGCATCAAGCGTTATAGCCGTATCTACTACTTTTTTGTTATTTAAAGCCAAATTTATGGTCTGTCCTACATGAAGTGTCAAATTAACTGCTCCATAGTTGGCAGAAACGGTAATTTTTGCATTAGGCTGCTTGGCCTTGTCGTTGATAGAATCTACAGTCAATGTCTGATAAGTAGTCTGAACTGAAGAAGTTCCGCTATTATCTAAAACCGGAAACGTGTATACCTCACCGGCAAAACTTGTAATCGTAAATTTTTGGACGACGTTCTGGTTAAGGATCGGTGTTAAATCTAGAGGCTTGTTGGATTTTGGAATATCTTTAGGCAAGATAGTTGGAAGTAAATTGTTTGGTTGGGAGTTTGGTTGAGTGACGAAGTATGGCGTTGGGGACTGCGTTATAACCATATGTTTAGGTTTATTAATAATAAGCTTGAGATTGGGGGCCACGTTGTTATTGGAACCCGAATTAGTGTTTAATGGTTCGACATGATTCGAGCTATTAGTGCTTGAATTATCATTAGTCTGTACCGGCACACCGCAGGCCTGAGGAGTAACATATACCAACTGGCCGGTTCCGTTATTAACGACCGTAAAAACACAATTAAGCGGCAATATGCGCTGCGTAAATTCATCTTGCAATGCGTGAGTTTGAGCGGTCGCAAACAGCATCGACAATAACGATAGGGCTACAACCGACAGCTTAAAGGCATTGAATCTTTTCATATTTATAGCGCCGTTAGGGTAAGGGTCAGCGATATGCTATA
>JAJYKI010000037.1 GCA_021788675.1 bacterium
AAGTCCAAAATTTATAGTTTTGCAAATTCACCTCCCAACTGATATAATCCAAGACAAGTTGCCAAAGACAGCGACGGAGTTAAAACTCTTAATCATGTCGCCGAGGTATCGGATAAACAATCCGAAAAATCTCTTAGCTTTGGACTTTGGTAGTAACCAAACGTTCTGCTAAGGCAACTGAAATTAAAAAAGGGTCTCTGGGATCTAACTGGTCGATATCCTAAGTATTAGTAACCCTAACCAAACGATTGGAAAGGAAATAAATGCCTTTAACTCGTGAACAGAAATCACAAGTCGTGAACGAAGTCAGCCAGCTACTTGGTGAGTCCAAAATGACGGTCGTAGCAGCATATACCGGCACACCGGTAAAAGCTATGCAGGCATTAAGACGCCAAGCTCGTGACAACAAGACAACCGTTAAAGTTGTCAAAAACCGGCTGGTCGTTCAGGCCTTAAAGCAGCACGATAATCTTAAAGATGTAGATGTCAGTCAGCTTCAAGGCATGTTAGCGTATGCCTTTAACCCTGAAGACGAAGTTGCGCCGGCGCAAAACCTGGCCGCTTTCGCCAAGACCAATCCAACCCTTAATTTCGTGGGTGCTATAACCCCGGAAGGCAAATGGCTTAGCTCGGACGAAGTCAAGTCATTAGCCGATCTACCAAGCAAGCCGGTACTGATCGCTTCTGTAGTATCATTGCTGGGCTCGCCTATACGGTCGGTAGTAAGCAGCGTTAACTCGCAATTGCCGGGAATCGTCTCAGCTCTTCAGGCGAAGACTAATTAATAAAGTTTAAGGAGAATATAATGGCAAATATTGAAAAATTAGCTGAAGAACTGGTCGGCTTGACCGTTCTGGAAGTTAACGAACTAAGCAACGTATTGAAAGAAAAATACGGTATCGAACCGGCCGCTGCCGCTGTAGCTGTAGCTGCCGCACCAGCCAATGGCAACGAAGGTGCTCCTGCTGCTGAAGAAAAAAGTGAATACGACGTCGTCCTCAAAGACGCCGGCGCTCAGAAAGTCGCAGTCATCAAGGCAGTCAAAGACATTACCAACCTAGGTCTGGGCGAAGCCAAGGCTTTAGTTGACGGTGCTCCAAAGACCATCTTAGAAAAGGCTAAGAAAGAAGACGCTGAAGAAGCCAAGAAAAAGCTTGAAGAAGCTGGCGCAACCGTCGAATTAGCTTAATTTAAAACAGCTAATATCTTAAAGCCGTCCCGGACATTGCCGGGGCGGTTTTTAAGGCTCAATATCAGCAGCTTTGGACCGCCCGCTTACTTCTAACAATTATACTTATCCACAGACTCTTTGACTTTATTTATTAATAATGATAGTTTAAGGGTAATTGATGGGAGTAAGCCCGGTCGAGGTGTAATAGAGAAACTAAATTTAAAACATGCCAGACGTACCAGACAAACAGATCAAAAGACTAAGGTCGCTAATCCGCGAAGCAGAAACAAATCTAGCTGCCGCTACTGAGTTATTAATTAGTTTGGTAGGCGATGACGAAAAACTTGCTCCGATTAACCGTGACGAAGCTTTGGGCAAGGTTATCGAGGGCGTGTTTGACGGCCAAAACATGGTTGGCAGCGACGGCAAGACCTATCCGGTACCGGCCAACTACGCCTCCAAGTCAAAACTCGTACAGGGCGATATCTTGAAACTGACTATCAACGACGACGGGGCCTTTTTGTACAAGCAGATCGGTCCGATTCCTCGTAAGCAGGTCGTCGGCACTTTAAATCTGGAAGGCGGTCACTATTTCGTTACCGTCGGCGACAAAAACTACCGCGTTCTCTTGGCCAGCGTAACCTACTTCAAAGCCAAGCCTGGCGACCAGGTCAGTGTCAACGTACCGGAAGACGACTCCAGTGCCGAATGGGCAGCTCTCGAAGCCGCGCTTTAAACCTCATTTTACAACGCTGCAATCAATTTTAAGTGATATATAATAAACCCTGACATGGGGCAAGCTTTATACCGTAAGTACCGGTCCAAAAGTCTAGCGGACATCATAGGGCAGGAGCACATCACCAAAACGCTGAGTCAAGCTATCTACAGCGGCCGGATTAGTCACGCCTATCTTTTTACAGGCCCGCGCGGAGTCGGAAAAACCAGTGTCGCCCGGATTCTGGCGCACGCCATCAATAACCTAGACTACTCTGACGATAAACAATACGTCGACATCATCGAAATTGACGGCGCCTCCAATGGACGGGTCGAAGAGATTCGCGAACTGAGAGACAAGGTATACGTCGCGCCGACTGAAACCAAGTATAAGGTATACATCATTGACGAAGTCCACATGATCAGTACCAGTGCTTTTAACGCACTACTTAAAACCCTTGAAGAGCCCCCGGAGCATGTCGTCTTTATCTTAGCGACAACCGAAGCCCACAAACTGCCGGCCACGATAGTCAGCCGCACCCAGCGATTCCAATTCAAGCCAATCGATACCGCCGTAGCCGTCAAGCACTTAAAAGATATCGCCCGGCAGGAAAAGATATCCATCGACCAAGAAGCCCTTGAGCTAATTGCCGAACACGGACAGGGCAGTTTTAGAGACAGTATCAGTTTACTTGATCAGGCCGCCAATTACAGCAATCCCATCACAGCCGAAGCAATCAATAGCCTACTCGGCAACCCGCCCGCCACACAGCTCGATGAACTGATCAACAACCTGTCCATCAGCGACCGCCAAGCCGTTGCTAACGGCTTAAGCAAAATGTATGAACAGGGTTATCCGGCCGCCATGATTGCCGCCCGACTAGCAAGCCGACTACGCGCCTATCTAATCGCCGACTCAACCATTATTCCCAGTCAACAGCTCTTATCTATCCTGTCGGATTTGATTGCAGTACCGGCGTCAGAAGATCCGGCCAGCTATCTTCTAATTTCACTTTTAAAAACCATGCCGTCTCAGCCCCTAATCAATAATGGCGCAAGTACTAGACCGGTTGAGAATAACAGCGAGCAGGTCGTGACCAAGCCTGAACCTAAGCCTGAATCAAATCCAAAACCCGAGCCGCCGACATCCGAACCTGCGACTTTAATTACTAAAGACAAGTCTAAGCCGGCTCAGAAAAAAGAAGCTAAACCGGCCCAATCACCGCCAAGCGGCGTTTCGATTGACGAACCGACCTGGCATCAGGTACTAGACACACTTAAAGTCAAGCACAATACGCTTTACGGCATCGCCAGAATGGCTAAGCTGGATAACCATGATCCGGGCATCATCCGCCTCCAATTCGCCTACCAGTTCCACAAGCAAAGAATAAATGATTCCAAGAACCGTGAGATTATTTTAAAAGCGGTCGAACAAATCACTAAAACCAACTATTCGCTAGAATGTGTCGTCGATAAAGATCTTTTAACTGAGCGGTCTGCTCCTAAGCCTTCGCAAAAAGCACCGGACATCAGCGCCATCAGTAACATATTCGGCGGCGGGGAAATGTTAAGTCAATAAAACTATTGGCTAACTTAAGTCGCTTTATAATATATAATAGGGCTAAATCCTTGAGGGGGAGAGAAGGCTAATGGCCGATACAACCAAGCAATTGCAGCAACCGCCCCAGAACCTGGACGCCGAAGCGTCGCTGTTAGGTTCGGTTTTAATTGATACCGACGCTATTGTTAAAATCGCCGACAGTATCCGTCCGGCCGACTTTTTCGATAAGCGCCACGAGCTGATATACCAAGCCATGCTCAATCTTTATGAACAGCATGAGGCCATAGACGTCTTAACACTGGCCAACCGGCTGAAGAGCAAGGGCGAATTGGACAGCGTCGGTGGCGCAGCCTATTTAACCGAACTGACTAATTTCGTGCCGACAGCCGCCCACGTCGAACAATACGCCGACATCGTCGCCCAAAAGTCCTTAAGGCGACGCTTAATCAAAGCTTCGCAACAAATGGTCAGCCTGGGCTTTGATGAGTCCAAATCATTACATGAGCTAATCGAAGAAGCCGAATCCAACCTTTTTTCAGTCAGTGAGCAGCACATCAAACAATCTGTCGTCAGTATCGAGACCATCCTGGCTGAAAGTTTCGAACGTTTGGACGATTTGCATAAGGATAAGAAAAAGATCCGGGGCATTTCTTCAGGTTTCAAAGATGTCGACAATCTGTTGGCTGGCTTCCAAAGAAGCGACTTGTTCATTCTGGCTGCCCGACCGTCAATGGGTAAGACGGCCCTAATGCTTAACTTTGCCCATAACGTAGCCATCCAATCCAAAGAACCCGTCCTATTCTTCAGCCTGGAGATGAGCAAAGAACAACTGGTTGACAGGCTGCTTAGCATGGAATCGGGCGTTGACGCCTGGGCTCTGCGCACCGGCAACCTGACCGACAGTGACTTTGAAAAAATCGGCGAAGCCATGGGTACTCTCAGTGAAGCCCCTATATTCATCGACGACACGCCGGGTATCACCGTTAGCGACCTGAGGACCAAAGCCCGCCGTGAAGCCCATCGCCATCCACTTGGCCTGATTGTAGTCGACTATCTTCAGCTGATGAGCGGCGGAGCCAGATTCGGATCCGACGGCAACAGAGTACAGGAAATCTCCGAAATCTCACGTGGCCTAAAAGGCGTAGCCAGGGAATTGAACGTACCGCTAATCGCTGCCTCACAGCTCAATCGTTCAGTCGAAAACCGAAGCCCGCAAATACCACAACTGGCGGATTTACGCGAGTCAGGCTCAATCGAGCAGGACGCCGATGTCGTAGCCTTTATCTACCGTGAAGAGTTCTATAATCCGGAAACCGAGCGCAAAAAGATTACCGATATATTGGTCAAAAAACACCGTAACGGTCCGATTGGCGGGGTTGAATTATACTTCGATAACGAAAAGCAGCGCTTCCGATCGCTCGATACCAAACATCAAGATCCGTTCTAAGACCCATGCAAAAAATCCACTCTATAAAAAAACCCGATCGCAAGATCAAGCTACGACCAAAGCTGCCCCGCCTGTCCGTAACTATGAGCGGCGATCTTATTAGCGCTGCGATTTTTACTATTCTAAGCGTCTGGTTGTTGGTATGGCGGCTGGGCGCCCAAACATCGGGACTGGCCAGCCGTAGCGAACTAACAACCTGGCAAAACCTTAGTTTGTACGGACCCTGGTGGAAAAGCCTGAGCCACATCTACGGGCCATATTATTTATTACTTAATGCTTTTAACTACTTGGGGCACACGGCAACGCTACTCAGACTAACATCCGTCTTAATCGGCGCTGTCGTCGTCTTTGGGGTGTATTGGTTAATCAGAGAGCTTCACGGCTGGCGCATCGCACTCTTGGCCGGATCAATCCTTATAACCAATTACGGCTTTTTAGCACTGGCACGACAAATCAATCCTCAGATCACCCAGCTTTTAGCGGTCACAGCCGCTATTTTAGCGGTATATATTATTAATACCTGGGACAACTACTGGACCTTGTTGGTTTTCTTTGTCGTTATTGGCTTCAGTTTATACGTTCCGGGCGGGATCTGGCTGGCAATCGCCGCCGTCTGGCTCAGCTTTAAAGACATAAAAGACAGCCTGAAAGCTACATCCATCAAACTAAAAACTCTTCTGTTCATCATATTGGCATTAATCCTGACACCAATCACATACCGGCTAAGCTTTAGCTATTCCAATCACCAGCTGCTTAACTGGTTGGGCTACAATTTAAGTGGCCGTTTGAGCGCCGTCAGGGACTTCGGCCTTAACTTAATCCGCAGTTTACTAGATTTGTTCGCCTACGGCACCAAATTGCCATCCGATCTGGCCGTCAAACATTTGCCCATGCTAACGATCGCTGCATCCGTCATCATCTTAATCGGGTTACTTAGTTACCTAAGCCGTTTATCTAATCCGAAATGGCGCCTGATAACAATTTTTATCGTTCTGGGCTGGATTCTAAGCGGTTTTGGCGTCATGACAGCTTACGCGCTATTGCCACTACTGACGATTGCTGCCGGCACCGGCCTGACCTATTTACTCAAACAATGGTATGATGTATTTCCGAGAAATCCGTTCGCCCGTTATTTCGGGCTCACACTCATGTTTTTAGTAATAATTTTCAGCGGCTTTTTGGCAGCCCGCACCTACTTCGTGGTTTGGCCTAACGACCCAGGCGTTAATTCCAATTACACGAACCGCCTATAACTAGTCCTGGCCTCCCTATTTTTGGTATAATTTAATATATAACACCACTAAACGAGCGAGGATTTATGAGCAGGTTAGACCAAGCCAAGATGCTGATGAAAGTCAAGAAAATTCAAAAGGAACTGGAAAGAGAAGTCATCCGGGTCGAAAAGGGTGACGGGGCCGTAAGTGTCGAAATTAGCGGTGAGCAGAAAATAAAGCGCATCAAGATTGATCCTAAAGCCGTCGACCTCGACGACATAACCGAACTCGAGCGTTGGATTGAAGACGCCGTCAAAGAAGCGATCAAGGAAAGTCAGCGGGTTGCCGCCGAAAAGATGCAACCGATGATGGGCGCACTTGGCAGCCTCGGTTTATAGTTAAGTTTAATTATGAGTATATTGCCTCCAGTCCTAAGTGACCTGATTGAAGCGCTGTCCAGCCTGCCTGGAGTCGGCCCTCGCACGGCCGAACGATACGCCTATTGGTTCGTGCGACACGATACCGCGGCTGCAGATAAGCTTGCGGCCGCCTTAAAAGCTCTGCCCGGAGGCATTGGTTACTGCGAAAAAACCTTTGCCTTAATTCCGGCCGGACAAAAAATCAGCGAACTGTACAGCGACCCCGGCAGAGATAAGACCGTCATAGCCGTCGTAGCCGAACCATTCGACATCTTAGCGATTGAAAAAACCGGCTTATTTAAAGGAACTTACCACGTGTTAGGCGGATTAGTATCGCCCATCGACGGCATCGGACCCGAGCAGCTGCACATCAGCCAGCTTATAAAACGCATCGACGAAGACAATGTCAAAGAAATTATTCTCGCAACCAATGCCAGCGTAGAAGGCGAATCGACCGCGCTATACATTCAACAGCAAATCGCCACCAAGCCGGTTACGATCAGCCGGCTAGCCAGAGGACTTCCCATAGGCGTAGATCTGGAATATGCTGATCAGATAACACTGGGACGGGCGATTGAGCACCGCCAACTGCTCAACGACGGGGCCGGTAGTCAAGCATGACCACTTATCCTGAGTCTGAGGCCATAGACCGCCTAAT
>JAJYKI010000038.1 GCA_021788675.1 bacterium
TTTCTTGTTCATGGTTTTTCTAATCTTGTTAGTTTTATTGGTTTTTTTGTTTTTGTTCATAGCTTGTGCTTTATACTGCTAGTGATTATTTTGTAAAACATGTAAGTTGTCAAGTTATATTGACAACGCATGATCTCTAATCCTTAAAAAGACGCACCAACTATAACCAGTTTCAATGTTCATATTAAATAGGATTGTGAACAATCAGCGCGCGGTAATAGGTAGTGGAAAATAATCTGTTTTTCGAGTATAATTGCTGGGTTTAAAAGAGGTGTATGAGCCAAGTGTCAGACGTTATTTCAGTCAAAGGTGCCAGAGAGCATAATTTAAAAGATATAAGCGTGGATATTCCGCGCAGTAAACTGGTCGTAATAACCGGCTTGTCCGGATCAGGCAAATCATCACTAGCCTTTGACACTATCTATGCGGAGGGACAGAGGCGCTACGTCGAAAGTCTGAGCTCGTATGCCCGGCAATTTCTCGGACTGATGGAGAAGCCTGATGTTGATCAAATTGACGGACTAAGTCCCGCAATCTCTATCGACCAGAAATCGACTAGTCGTAACCCGCGCTCCATAGTTGCTACCGTAACTGAAATATATGACTATTTACGTCTTTTGTACGCCCGGATAGGAGTTCCACACTGCCCGATTGACAACGTTGTAGTTGAAAGACGGACAATAGAAAGCATCATCCAGCAAATCGAAGCGAACTATAAGGACAAACGGATAATCGTTCTAGCTCCGGTAGTGATGTCGAAAAAAGGCGCCTTTGAGCATATCCCGGAACAATACATGCGTGCCGGTTTTGCCCGGGCCAGGGTTGACGACGTGGTTTATGCACTGGATGAATTTCCGGAACTGGATAAAAATATCCGTCACGATATAGAGATCGTTGTGGACCGCTTAGTGCTGGACCAAGACAGTCGGGGGAGACTGGTGCAAAGCGTCGAGCAGGCATTAGAAGTTGCGGACGACAATGTCTTTATTCTTGATGCCGACAATAACCAGATCAAAACTTTCAGTTTACGCTACGCCTGCCCCAATCATCCCGACGTGGCGATTCCCGAGCTGGAACCCAGGACATTCAGCTTCAATAGTCCACAGGGGGCCTGTCCGGTCTGTACGGGCATCGGGTCCAGGCTGGAAGTCGATCCGGAACTGGTAATTCCAAACGGCCGACTGACGATTGCGGAAGGTGCCATCCGGCCATATAACCGGATTAATGTAGATAACTGGTATATGAAGAAATTGTCTGCCGTCGCCGAAAAGTATAATTTTTCTTTGCATGTGCCGACCGGTGAGTTGAGCGCCGAACAGATGAAAATTATCCTCTACGGTACCGGCAACGAGACTTACCGGATCAAATTAAGCGCCGGCCGCAGTTTCGAAACTACTTACGAGGGAGTTATACCAAACTTGGAGCGTCGCCATCGCGAAACCGATAGTGATTTTATCCGTCGGGATATAGAGAGGTTCATGCAGGAGCGACCCTGTTACGTTTGTAACGGCTTGAGACTTAAGCCCGAGGTCTTGGCTGTAACTGTAGCTGACAGTTCGATCATGGACGTATGCCAATTGTCCATAACCGATGCCAATAACTGGATTAATTCTCTTAATCTGACTGAAACGGAAATGCATATCGCGCGCTTGATCGTTAAAGAGATATCCGCCAGACTGCAGTTTTTAGTCGACGTCGGATTGGACTATCTGACTTTGCTAAGAAGCGCCAATACGTTGAGCGGCGGCGAAGCTCAGCGCATCCGTTTAGCGACCCAAATCGGTTCCGGTCTAATGGGTGTTTTATATGTGCTTGACGAGCCCAGTATCGGCTTGCACCAACGCGACAATGGCCGACTTATAGAAACCCTGAAGCGACTTAAAGACCTGGGCAATACGGTTATAGTCGTGGAGCATGACGAGGAAACTATCAGGACGGCCGATTACTTGCTGGACGTCGGTCCGGGAGCCGGTATTCATGGCGGGCATGTCGTAGCCGCCGGCACTCCCGAGGAGGTTATTAAGACAAAGGGCAGTATCACGGCCGAATATCTGTCTGGTAAAAAGAAAATTGCCGTACCGAAGTCGCGGCGAAGTGGTAGCGGTAAGTCAATCATTATAAAAGGTGCCAGTGAAAATAATCTGAAACACATTGATGTGACTATCCCGCTCAATGAACTGGTTGTGATCAGTGGTGTTAGCGGGTCCGGTAAGTCCAGCCTTATTAACGATATCCTGGCCAAGGAGCTACTTGCCAGGTTGCATCGCGCCAATACTGTGCCCGGTAGACATGAGGACATTGAGGGTATCAAACAGCTGGATAAAGCGATCATCATAGATCAGAGTCCGATTGGTCGGACGCCACGCTCCAATCCGGCCACTTATACCGGACTATTTACTCCTATCCGAGAGTTATTTGCTAGTGTTCCCGAAGCTAAACTAAGGGGCTACGGGCCGGGCCGGTTCAGTTTCAACGTCAGGGGCGGCCGCTGCGAGAACTGTAAAGGCGACGGCATCATTAAGATTGAAATGCATTTCCTACCCGACGTGTACGTGCCTTGCGAGGTCTGTCAAGGCAAACGCTATAACCGGGAAGCCTTGGAAATACATTACCGCGGCAAAACCATCAGTGACGTACTGGACATGACCTGCGAACAGGCTTTGGAATTCTTTGCTAACATACCGGCTATTGCCAAAAAGCTGGAAACGCTGGTTGACGTCGGCTTAGGCTATATAACCCTGGGTCAGCCGGCAACTACTCTGTCAGGCGGTGAAGCCCAACGTATCAAGTTGTCCGCTGAACTCAGCCGCCGCGCAACCGGGAAGACACTATACATCCTGGACGAGCCGACCACCGGACTGCACATGGCTGACGTAGACAAGTTGCTTAAAATGCTGCACGCCCTGGTTGATGCCGGTAACAGCATGATAGTTATCGAACACAACCTCGATGTCATCAAAAACGCCGACCATATCATCGACATGGGTCCGGAAGGTGGAGCGGCCGGCGGCGTTGTCGTTGCAGAAGGCACTCCGGAGCAAGTAGCCCTTAATCCTAAGAGTTATACCGGCCAATATCTTAAGCAGATTCTAAAATAATCTTTTTATAGTTTATTAGGCCTTAAAAACTGCTATACTTAAATAACAATAGCTATAAGAAGGCAATCTTAAGGGTAAGTGAGGAACACTATTTAATTCTATGTCAAACGACTCAATCAATTTAACACTCGCACCGCGCACTATAACTGGTAAAGCGGTTAAACATTTACGTAAGCAAGGCAAAGTACCTGCGGTTATTCACGATCATGGCAAAGACTCTATTATTGTCGAAGGCGATAGTCTGACGCTACTGCGGGCTTACCAGCAGGCCGGCAAACATCACCCGATAGACATTGAAACTAACGGCAAGCAATATACGGCCATGATTAAAACCGTAGAATTCGAGCCACGCAAGCATCAACTTAACCATGTCGTCTTTAACGCCGTGGCGGCTAACCAGTTGGTCGAGGCGGAAGTGCCAATCGAACCGCGCTATGCCGAAGACAACAATGCCTCACCAGCCGAAAAGGCCGGTTTAATAGTACTTAACAATCTGGAGTCGGTTGAAGTCGAAGCTCTGCCTAAGGACTTACCTGACGTTATTTACTTTGACGCTGAAAAACTGGTTGAAGTTGGCGACCACTTAAGCGTTGCCGATTTGATCGTGCCTGCCAACGTAACCGTCAAGACAGAAAGCTCGCATGCCATCGCTACAGTTTATGAGCCAAGTGCCTTAGCGGCAGCCAATGACGCCGCCGGCGGTACGGAAGAAGCTGAAGTACCGGAAGCTGAAGCCTCTGAAGAAGGTGCCGAAACCACCGAAGAAAAACCGGCTGAAAGCTAGTTTTCAATAAAGCCGCCGGATTGATGCGCCCAGAGTTCGGCGTAGACTCCGTTTTTAGACAGCAATTCCTTATGCGTGCCCTCTTCGACAATCTTGCCATTGTCCAGTACGATTATGCGGTCCATCTTCTGGATTGTGCTTAAACGGTGAGCTATCACAATGGCGGTCCGGTTGTCCATTAGCCGCCACAGCGCCTGCTGAATTAATATTTCGCTCGAGCTGTCTAGTGCGCTGGTCGCCTCATCCAAAACAATTATAGGGGCGTTTTTTAGCATAGCCCTAGCTATCGCGACGCGCTGTCTTTGGCCGCCGCTTAATTTAATGCCACGTTCGCCGACCAAAGTGTCATAGCCCTTATTTAGTTTGTTGATGAAGTCATGGGCGTAAGCCATTTTGGCAGCGGCAACAATTGCTTTAGTACCGGCAGACAGGTTGCCGTATGCAATATTTTCTTTCAGACTGCGGTGGAACAATATAGGGTCTTGAGGAACGTAAGCTATGTTCTGTCTGAGGTCTTGCTGTGCCATTTCCTTAATGTTCTGACCGTCAATTAATATCTGGCCCTGCTGGATGTCCATAAACCTGAGCAGCAGTTTGGTGATAGTAGTTTTGCCGCCGCCACTCGGACCGACCAGGCCGACTCGCTCGCCAGGCTTGATTACCAGATTTAAGTCAGCGAACAAAGGCCTGTCCGGAGTTTCGGGATAGCTAAAGCGAACCTTATTAAATTCAATCCGCCCGCGTTGAAATGTAGCCGGTACCGGGGCATTTATGTCCTTTATTTCCGGTTCGAGCGCCAATATAGCGGTCATTTCGGCCGCGTCGCCAAGTCCACGATTGATGTTGCGTACGACCCGACTGAATTGCCAGATCTGATTGACGATGCCCTGAGAGTAACTAATTAAAAGATACAGCAGCCCTATATTGGCATGGAATCTCGTTACGGCCAACAAGCCGGCCATAACGGCCAGGACTTGGAATATATTGGTTTGGCCATGGCTTAAGGCTTCACTTTTAAAAACTTCTTTGGCCAGTATGCTGTTGGCCTGAAATGTCCTTTCAGCCGTTTCGCTAAAGCGTTTGTTTTCATAGCGTTCCTGACCGAAAGCACGGACGGTGTCTATATTGGTTATAGCATCAGCCAAGGCGGCAGTCTCCGCACTTTCCATGGCGGCCGAATGCGAGTTGATTGGCAGCTGTTTAATCATTCGCCTGTACATCAAGGCCATATAAAGCAGGCTCAAGCCGAGCATGCCGATAGCGTAAGGCAGTGAAACGAACGACAGTACGATGACTGAGAATACCAGCATTGAAAGACCCGGTAGAATGTTCCAGATAAGGTCGTCCATTATCCGTTCGTAAGCGCTAAGATATTTATTTGTCTGGGATACCAGAGCGCCGGAATACCTGTCGGCGTGGAAGCGCTGGCTCATTGCGCCGAGATGCTTAAACATTTTTATGACAGTATCTTTTCTGACACTAATCTCCATTTTCCAAGTGTAGTAACTTTGAACCCGCCAGATAATGACACCGGCGATCATGGTGATTGCATAGCCCAATATGTAGGGAGTGAAAATATTAAAATTCATGTGGAGGCTATGACTGTAGTTCTGTTGCAGTCTGGCAAAGGCCCTTGAAACGATGAACGGGGCCAGGATGCTTTGAGTCAAAACCGCTAACACCGCCCCGCCTGAGGCGACAATGAATTGCCTTAAATATGGCTTGGTTATTTCCCAAAACCCGCCAATAATACGGGGTTTGCCGTGGTTGGTATGGTTCATAATGCGCCCTTCCTTGAGAGAGCGATCGGTTATTTTTAGATATCTATAAATATATTGTTTTAAGTCTAAGAGGATTAGCACCGGCCTGCGACAAAACGCAGACTACGTTTGATTTTCGTGTAACTCATTCTTTGCCGCCTCCGTTAAAGTCCCAAAAAGGACATTGCTAGTATTGTATTTTACATCGTATAATAAAGTGTTACTGCTTGCAAATATAAATTTAGTTTTTTTTAATGAGCGAACGATCCAATTTTTTTAATTCACCAGAAGACGAAGACGACGACGCATATAAAAAGGCCGCCAGGCGCAAAAAAAGTCAAGCGGCCGGTTTTCTGGCGGATATGTTTAAGGACGATGCCAAGTCCGTAGAAAAACCCGATCAACAAGATAAAGCCGAGGCCGATTCGCTAACCAGTCTATTTCAAGCGAGCAACAAAGAGTCGGGTGAAAATCATAAAGCCGGTGAAGTTGACGCTGAGGCCTTGTCTGAAGACGATGAGTCGCAGATTAATAGTGAGTTAGCCGCTGAACACCTCGAAAATCCGACTGTGTCCGGTGATCCCGAAGAAGAAGTCACGGAATTTCTAAACAACGTCAGGGACGGAACTAGGCCCGCCGACGCCTTTAATGACACACTGAATCAGATTGACGAATCGGGCGAGGAGGGTTCCGAACATGAGTCCGGTTCGCAAACTGATCGCAATGAGGCCGGCAGTCGTGCCGATCCTAATGCTGAGTATGGTCAAGGCGACAATCCTGAAGATCAGCCGCAACAGCCTGGCGACAATCAGCCGGTTCAAGAGCAAAACCCCGGTGGTGGTGTCGGTGACGAGGAAACGCACGAGTTCGGCGGCGACGGTGGCGACGGTGACGACGATGATGAAGCCAGCCCAGTTCAGCCAAATGTAGTTAACGTCACGCGGCCGGTAGCGCCGCCACACATAACCGCTCCATTTAATATTCGACCGATTCATCGCCCCAAGAATAACGTCAAACCGCCGCTTAATGCCACACCCGACCCGAACCGTGTCAGGGTCATGGAGCGCCGTTTAAGCGAACAGGAACTTGTCATACAGCGATTGGTTCAGCAAAACCGTGAAAACCAGCCCAATATTAGTCCACCCGAACGCAGCCAGCTGCCAAACCAGGAAAGCCGCTTAAAGCTGGTTAAGCCGGAGCGAGTCGGTCAGATTGGCAAGATGGCCATGGAGCGTACGCCGCGGGCCGAACGCATCGAACCTAAAGCCGGTTTTGAGCGGCGGGTCGTCAATGAAGACGTCGCTACGATGAGCCGACGTGACCTACTGGAAATAAGCGCCAAAATAATCGTTAACGGTGCCAGTCTTAAAAGTATGTTTGAAAACAATTTGTTCAGCGAAAAGTCTCTTAGAAAGATGGTCGGCGAGTATCTAAAAGGCAAAGACGTAGTGCCCTTGCTTAAGAAAGAG
>JAJYKI010000039.1 GCA_021788675.1 bacterium
GGCAGATATATCCGGAAGCTAAGCTGTAGTTTTTTATATGAGCGTCGATGATGACACTTTTCAAGCCCTGGTCAATGAGGCTTTGGCAAGCTTGCCCGGCCAACATGCTCCCAATATAGCCAATGTAGCGATACTTTATGAGTATGAGCCGACCCCTGAGCAAAGACTAAAGTTGCAGCTGCGACAGGACCAGACTTTATTTGGTCTGTATGAGGGTGTGCCATTACCTAATCGTCAGGGCCAAACCAGGATTTTACCGGATAAGATTACTGTCTTTAAAGGTCCGCTTGAGCGGGCGTCTGCCGACATCGTTCAGCTTAAAGAAAACATCCGCCATACTCTCTGGCATGAAATCGGGCATTATTACGGTTTGGATCACGATAAGATACGCGAACTTGAATCCTGATAATCTGCTTAACGCGCAATAATTATTCCTATAGTTTATTAAGCACGCAATTGCTATATTGATTGGGATGATCAGTTTTAGGAATGTGAGCAAAGTCTATGGCAAGAAGGATAACGCCTTCGTGGCTCTTAAAGATATCACGATTGAGTTGCCTGAGCATAAGACGATTGCCGTAGTGGGCAAGAGCGGTTCCGGCAAATCGACATTTTTGCATCTTTTGGGTGGATTGGATCGGCCGAGTGAGGGAAGTATAAATATTAACGGCAAGGAATTGACCAAGCTTAACAAAAAAGCCATGGATCAATACCGGGGACAGGATCTGGGTTTTGTGTTCCAGTCTTTTTTTGTCGAAGCCAACCAGTCTTGTTACCAAAATGTAGCTTTACCTTTGGAAATAAACCGGGTGCCGTTAAACAAACGCAAAGCTATCGTCGAAGACGCCTTAAGCCAAGTCGATTTAACTGAAAAGATTCGTAGTAAGGCCGGCACATTGTCGGGCGGCCAAAAACAGCGCTTGGCAATCGCCCGGGCCATCGTTACCAAGCCTAAGGTCATATTGGCCGATGAACCGACCGGTAATCTGGACAGCTCAACCGGTGACAAGGTCATTAATCTATTGTTTGATTTGCATAAAAAATATAGCTCAACTTTAGTTATCGTGACACACGATCAGGATATCGCCTCCAAGTGCGACGTCAGGTTGTACATAAAAGACGGTCAGATTGAAAAAGTTGAAGGCTTGAAAGGAGCGGCGTCATGAGCTGGGCGGACATTATTAAACGCAGCGGCCGGTCTTTAAGGCAAGCTAAAATACGGACGCTTTTGACTGCCGCGGCATTAGCTGTGGGCGGTTTTACGCTAACAGCAACCCTGGCTGCCGCGAACGGCGCCAAGGCGTATGGCAATAAGCTGGTGTATACGAATTTTGATCCCAGTTCGCTAATCGTAGCTAAAAGTCAGGATATTTTTACGTCCGGGCCGGGATCGAATAAACCACAACCGTACAGCAGTTCATACGCTGCTTTAGGTGACCGGGGACAGCAGGTTAAGGAATTGGATCAGAATGATTTGACTGCTTTGGCAAAAATTTCAGGCGTAGCCAGCGTGTTCGAGCAGTATACGACCTCCGCCCAGTTTATAACATCGCCTAATAGTGGTAAGTTTACCGGGTCCGTAGAAGCTTTTGACCCTACCATTAGCCATCAGTTTACCGCCGGAAATCTGGTAAACGGCAATGTGCCTAGCGGGGACGTCGTTTTGCCGCAGGATTACGTATCGCTGCTAAATTTTAAAAGCGACCAAGCCGCGATCGGCCAGACCGTCAGCGTACAACTAAGGCAGATTGTCGGTAAGACCAGCGTTATGAATTTTAAGGTGGTGGCGGTATTGGCGGCACCTTCAACTTTAATAGGCGGCAGCTCGAATACCACTTTGCTGCTGAGCGCCCAGGACGCTCAATCCGCCTATGATTTCGTTAACCAGGGCACGATTAATTACAATCGTTTTCTTACGGCGACGGTCAGAGTGGTTGACGGAACTAACCAGGCGAAATTGAATGCTGTCCAGAAAGCCATCCAAAAAGCCGGTTACGGTGCTGAGAGTGCGCAAAACGCCCAAGCCCTAATTACGCAAATCGTTAATGTATTACAGATAATAATTCTGGTGTTTGGACTGATTACGTTAGTGGCTTCGTTCTTTGGGGTGGTTAATACGCAGTATATTAGCGTTTTAGAGCGCACCAGGGAAATAGGTCTCATGAAAGCCTTGGGTATGAGCAGTCGCAGTGTCAGCAAGCTTTTTATTGTTGAAGCGGCCTGGATCGGGGCGATCGGCGCGGTAATTGGTAGTATCCTGGCGATAATTATTGGTACGTTGATTAATCCGTGGATTTCTAAAAAGATAAACTTCAGCGGCAGTAACTTGCTTATTTTCCACTGGCAGCAAGTGCTGGGTTTGATTGTGTTTCTAGTGATAGTGTCGGTTGTCGCCGGACTCTTACCGGCGCGTAAGGCTTCCCGTCTGGATCCGATTGAGGCCTTGCGTACCGAGTAATTACCGCTTATCCTATTTAGACAAACTTATGGGTAGATATTAAATAAATGCGGGCTGTAATTTTTGACTTCGACGGTACGATTGCCGATAGCTTCAACACTGTAGTTGCGATTGCCTACCATCTGACAAAAAACCAGAAATTGGCTGATACCGATAGGGTAGGCTGGATGCGGGACAATAATATGGGGTTGGCCCAAGCTATTAAAAGTCTTAACATACCGAAATGGAAGTGGCCCTGGCTGCTGGCCCGCGGCCGCGCGTTGATGGCTAAACAAATCCACCAGGTGCCGGTGTTTGATGGTATCGATGACGTATTGAAGGCTTTGCATAGTGAACAATTCCAGATGTTCATAATAAGCTCGAACAGTCGTTCCAATGTCGAAAAGTTTTTGCTCGAAAAAGGTTTGTTGCCATATTTTGATAAGGTTTACGGCGGGGCAGGCTTGTTTAATAAAGCCAAGATTATTAATAAGCTGCTTAAGCTCGAAAGTCTTAATCCTAATGAGGTTATTTATGTAGGCGATGAGGTTCGGGATATTATGGCCGCCAAGCAGTCCGGCATTCCGAGCATAGCGGTTTCCTGGGGATATAACGCCCACGATTTATTGGCCGAAAGCGGTCCGACTTTTGTAGTCGACAGCCCGATTCAGCTGCAAAAAGAAGTTATCGAGTGGGGTAAGTCGTTCTGAGCGATTCCAAAACAGTTAAGATTGAAAAATTAGTAAATGGCGGCCAAGGGCTTGGCCGGCTGGATAATGGACGGGTGGTTTTTGTTTGGAATGCGTTACCCGGGGAAACCGTAGCGTTTAGGGTTATCAAGCAAAAAAGAGCATTCATTGAGGCTATAGCTGAGGACATACTGGTAAGTTCACCTGACCGCGTCGCGCCGCTTGATGACATTTTTCTGTCAACATCGCCTTGGCAGATCTTATCTACGGACGGAGAGAAACGCGCTAAGCTGGCTATCGTAGAAGAGCTAATGGAGGGTGCCAAGGTTCGCGTTCCCTCGATTAATTACCATGATTCCGTGCATAAACTGCATTACCGCAACAAAATGGAGTACAGTTTCTGGGGAGACGATAGTGGCTTACATTTGGCCTTGCACAATCGCGGCAGCCACGCCAAGCAGATAGTTAATGGCAGTTCATTGGCGATGGTGTCGATCGATACGGCAGCTCGGTCTTTAATCGATGAGTTGATGCGTTGTAATGTACGGGCAGGTGATTTAAAGACCGTTGTTATTCGTTCAAATCGCCGGGGCGATGTGGCGATGTCCTTGTTTGTGAAACAAGAAGATTTTACAAGGCTACGTTTACCGAAAGGAGTTGGCGGCCTGAATATATACTATTCCGACCCTAAAAGTCCGGCCAGCGTGGCAACTAAACCACTGATGACGTACGGCTCCGTTGATTTAGAAGATGAACTGAATGGCAAAGTTTTTATATATAGCGCGGATGCTTTTTTTCAGGTTAATCTTGATGTTTTTGAGCAGGTGCTTGAAAAGATTAAAGCCGGTATCGATTTAGTGGCTATGCCGGTCGTAGATATGTTTTCGGGTGTCGGCTCTATCGGTTTAAGTTTGGGCGCCAAAGAAGTCAAGTTGGTTGAAATAAATAAGACGTCGGCTGATTACGCGGTAATTAATGCCAAGAATTTGAATATTAAAGCCCAAGTCGTTGTAATTGGTTCGGAGAACGCCCTAGATCTTATTCCGGCGCAAGGCTGCGTAATCTTTGATCCGCCCAGAGCCGGTCTGCATCGTAAAATAGTTGACCAGCTGCTCATTCAAAAGCCGACACAAATAGTTTATCTGAGCTGCAATCCGGCCACCTTGGCCCGGGATTTAGGATTGTTGCAGGCCGACTACGCAATCAACAGCCTCGATGTTTATAATTTTTTTCCTAAAACTCCACACATTGAAAGCCTGGCGATATTAAGCCGTAAAGCTAATTAATTGCCCTTCGGCCTGATACAATATATCTTAACTATGGCATATAGAAGTGGTTCCCGACAGGCGTATGTGCCGGGACAAAAAACACCTTATAAGATATCGCGCAGTAAGATAGAGCTGTTCATGCAGTGTCAGCGTTGCTTTTGGCTGGATGCCCGCAAGAACATTTCGCGGCCAAATGGTCCGCCCTTTAGAATTAACTCGGCAATCGATGAATTATTTAAAAAAGAATTTGACACCTATCGGGCGGAAGCCAAGCCGCATCCGCTTATGGTGGAATTTTCGGTAGACGCCATTCCGATGCAGCATGACAAGATTGACGATTGGCGTAACACGTTTACCGGAGTTTCGGTTTTGCATCAGGCAACTAATTTTTGGGTCTATGGTGCGATTGACGATCTATGGGTCAATTCTGATGGCCAGGTCATAGTGGCGGATTACAAAGCAACCGCCAAAGAAAGCGATGTTTCAATCGACAGCGACTGGCAGGTCACATATAAGCGTCAGATGGAGGTTTACCAATGGCTGCTAAGGCAAAACGGACTCGATGTCTCATCGATCGGCTATTTCGTTTATGCCAATGCTAAGGTTAAAGCCGACGGTTTTTTTGATCGCATTGAGTTTCGTACCAAGCTCATACCTTACGCCGGCGACGATAGCTGGGTAGAGCCGGTATTAACGAAAATGAAACAATGTTTAGAAGATGACAACATCCCGCCGGTGGGTGTTGCAGTCATGGGCGGGGCATGTGATTTCTGCAGTTACGCCAAGACAAGGACGGAGTTAACGATTAACGCCATTAATGCTAAAAAAAAGCTTAAAACCGCATAATTCAAGGAGGCCATAGGATGTTAGATATTCAGTACATTAGACAAAATCCCGATAAAGTTGCTGAGCGGTCCGGGCAAAAAGGCTATCAAGTCGACGTTGCCGCCTTGCTTAAGATCGATGATCGCCGCCGCCAGCTTTTAAGCGAGATTGATGAGTTGCGGCGCGAAAGGAATGCTGCCGCCGAAGCTGTCAAAGGGCGTAAGCCAACTGATGATGAGCTTAGTCGTGGGCGTGAAATTAAAGACCGGCTAGCTGCCATGGAAACTGAATTCAGGCAGGTAGAGGAAGACTTTTTGGCGGGCTTAAAGAGCGTACCCAATATGCCGCTCGATGATGTGCCGATAGGGTTAACGGAAGACGAAAACCAGGTTGCTAAAACAGTCGGATCTAAGCCGGAGTTTAGCTTTCAACCTATGTCCCATCACGAATTGGGCGAAAAAAGGGATTTAATAGATAAAGCCAGAGCGGCAAAAATTTCCGGTAGCCGGTTCGCTTACCTAAAAAACGATTTGGTTAAATTGCAGTTTGCGATCATCTCGTTTGTTATGAGCGAGCTGACCGATCCGGCGGTTATCTCCAAGCTCATAAAAGACAATGGACTTAATTTGGATCCGCGGCCGTTCATACCAATCCTGCCTCCGGCCATGTTACGGACTGCTCCTTACCAGGCGAGTGCGCGTCTAAACGCCGAAGAGGTAACATATAAGATTGAGCAGGATGATTTGTGGCTGAATGCCAGTGCCGAGCATACGCTATGTACCATGTATATGGATGAAATTATCGCCGAAGAACAATTGCCGCTCAGGTTTATCGGTTATTCAACCAGCTTTAGAAGGGAAGCCGGTACTTACGGTAAGGACGTTGAAGGCATTTTAAGGATGCACCAGTTCGATAAATTAGAGATGGAGGTTCTAAGTTCTCCAGAAACCGGACTTGATGAGCATAAGCTGGCGGTTGCTGTCCAAGAGCATCTGGTTGCCTCGCTCGGCTTGCCCTACCAGTTGATTAGAAAGTGTACGGCAGATATAGGTAAGCCAAATGCTACCGGCGTAGATATAAACACCTGGTTTCCATCACAAGACACCTATCGTGAGACGCACACGGCCGACTACATGACGGACTACCAAAGCCGTGATTTAAAGATTCGCATCAAGCGAACAGGGGGCAATGTAGAGTTTATACATACCAATGATGCGACCGCTTTCGCCCTTGGCCGGATTATGGCGGCTATCTTAGAGAACTTCCAGACTGCCGATGGACACGTGATTGTGCCGGATGTTTTGCGTCCATTTATGGCCAATCAGGAACAGATTTGATTTGTTATATGAGTGTAAAATATAAATAGGGCAAAATATTGCCCGGTTCATAAAGATAAACATAGGAGGGTACATGGTAGCAAAACTTGACATTCACGGTGTACATTTTGAACTGGACGATAATATTAAAAAATACCTGACTAAAAAAATTAACCGACTCGAGCGTTACGTGGCGTCGGAAAACCGGGCAAGTTTACACGCCGAATTTTATCTAAAAGAATCAAAGGCCAAACAGGGCAAGCTGTGTGAATGTGAAGCTGTACTGCATCTTCCTAAGGAAACCATCCGGATTAAAGAGACTACCATTAATATGTACGCGGCAGTGGATATTGTCGAAGAAAAATTGCGCCAGGCTTTAAAGAAATACAAGGAT
>JAJYKI010000040.1 GCA_021788675.1 bacterium
GGACGCGACAGCTGGAGAGCTTGGCGTATATGTGTAGTTCATGTCTTCTACAAACGGGTTAGTTTCCTGGGTTTTCCACTGACCGGATATCCACTGACCTTGTGCATTATATTCATCAATATAATAGCCAACTCCGCCACTGTTGATAGATTTAAGGTCAAGAAAGCTTTTTATCATGTATTTTGTGTATGGGTTAACGCTAAATTTTGGCGAAAACAGATGTCCTGTAGTCGCTCCTGAATTTATCTCGATTGAGTATTTTGGATTGGGGTAACTACCATTGTTGTTCGAGTCGGCGAATATGCTATTTGGCTGATCAGTTGTCCAGCCATCAGATATTCCCATCGCAAAGTTGGAGTTAGGTATTAAATTGGTCGAACTTGTTACTAGGCCCTGATCGACATGCACTGATTGTAGTAGGCCGGCATCAATTTTTGATTTAGCATAAGCCGCAATCTGACTAAGTTCGGCACTGCCATACTGGTAGTCGTCTGGGTTTTGGCTTGGATTTGCATAAATGTCGTGAAAAGTTAGAATCAACCATGTTTTATTGGCAATCGCATTATTGATTTGCGCCTCTACGTCCGAAACGGGAGTTAACTGTTCCTGTATCGGATAGTCCCATAAATAATAGTCGCTATAGGGCCATGTGTTAGTGTTGTCATTTGCGTTTTGAAATTGTCGCATACTAGCGTAATATTTTGCTACTTGGGCTATGACATTATTGTTGTAATCACCATAAGGTAGTGCAAAATCCGTTGCCGTAATGCCATGGCTTGCTAATTGAGCTTTACTACCTGAAAGTTCATGGTCTATTTGCTGGGTAGTAAGTGGTTTGGCATTTGGACAATCGGCTGGATCGGTTATTGCGCTGTCGGCCAAACATGGAGTGTCTATTGTGTGAGATCCGATCTCCCAGCCATAATTAGTGTAAAGTGACTGAACTTGTTGCCAAGTCATGTAATTGGCGCTTGGATTTTCAGGACAAGTGCCGAAGGTATCAATACAACCGGTAGGGACATAGTCTGTTCCGCTGATTCCGTAATGATTCAGTATAGGTAATGCGTTTGTGTAAGTACTCGCTAGGCCGTCGTCAAATGTAAAAGATATTCTCGCTTCCTTTTGGATTGATGTGTTTGAGCTGTCTGCAAATGCTAAAGACGATATGCTATTGGCGGCTAGTCCGATAGCTAGTATTAGCGATGTTAATATGAGAGTCAGTTTTTGTATCGTAATGACTGGTCTAAATGTCATATACAATTCCGATCGTTAATTATTTTTAATAAGCCGGCAGTGCGATTACCACCTCACATCTGTGGTATTTTCTGATTATAGAACTGGTTTTGAATATAGCAAGCATTAACGTTTAGTGTTACGCGAAACCATTTTAATTGTTACATAATATTTTACATTCACCATCAAGACTTTAGTCAATTGAATTATTATAGAAATATATTATGGTTATATTATGCATAAAGGAGATAAGGAGTCTAAAGCGCTCTTTGAAGTAAGTCAGCGTTCTCCTTTCTGGATTGACGTAGCGACTGTCGGTAGTATCGGCTTGGGTGTAGCCGAGGCAGTGCTGGGCGGACTTGGTAATAGCAATGCGTTATTGGCCAATGCTACGGAAAATCTTGAGAATATAACCTATGGTCTCGACTCAATTGCTGCCCGCAGTGAACAAAACCGGAAGCTTAACCATAGACTAAGACGTTGGGCCGGTGCCCTAATTACTACTGCCGCGCTGTATGTATGTGGTAGCTCGGTTTATGATCTGGTCAGGCATGACTATCCTACGGTTCCAGCGGAATTTGCCGGACTATCGCTAGGATCGGCTATGCTTGACGGCGCGATTGCCATGGGGCTTAATAAGCACGCCAATCCCGGCACGACGCATCGTGATGCTTTCCGGCATTCCGCAGCCGACACGATTAGCTCCGTGATTTCTGCCGGAGCTATAGTTGCGAGTGCGCACGGCTATCCGACTATTGATGCCTATAGCGGTATAGGTTTAAGCGTTTGGACTATCGTTATGACGTTCCCGACAAATAGCCGGATCAAGAAGGCGGATAATTTATTCTTGACGACTTTTGATCATAGCCAGCCGACAAATTAGACAGCTAATCCAGGTTTTTAAAGTTATCGCCGGTTTTGAAGTCTATGATGTCGCCGTAATCGTTCGGATCGTCCACGGCGATTAGATGATTAATGGTCTTAATAAGTGTTATGGCTGCTTGCGGTGCTGCTTGGGTCGTAGTTGTCGAGTAGTCCATGATGCGGCCTAGTTTAAGACAGAATGCGTGAGCCTGTTTTTGGATTTGCTTATTCAGCAATTGGGTGGATAGCTCAAGTAATTGTTTAGAATATGAGTAGTTGATCATGGATGGAAGCGGCTTGCTTGTATATATGTCTCCAAAAACGAATATTCGGCCGTCGTTATTGATGTAATTTAGCGATCTGGCAATAATAATTGGAGATACGACATTAATTCTCATGTCAGATTCAAACTGCCGTATCCTCTCTTCATTGTCCTCTGCATCTTTAGCGAAAGTTGACGCAAAAAATATGACCGCCTTAAACTTAAGGTCTTTAGCTGTATCTATAAAATTATTAATTGAATCGGTGTCGTTTAAGTCGAGGCTATAACTCTTAAATACACCGGGCGCAAGATTGTCAGAGGCGCTACTATATGTCGCGTGGATCTCATAAAGGTTCGCATAGGCGGATATAAAAAGTTTGGCTAATTTGGAGCTGCCTCCCACGATCAGAATTTTATTGATTGCCATATATTAGTTAATTTTAGTCGATTCCTCTATTTTTTGTAATCGGTCATTGCTTATTATTTGGCTAATTTTATGGAAATACTAAGCTTTGTTTGCTAACAATTAGCTTAAGCTGAAATAATTAAGTTTCAGATTTAAATATCCAATATGAAAACTCTGCTATTTATAGTTGTCCTGGTCTTTATAGGCGGAGCTTTTTATCTGGCAAATCGTCATAATACTAACGTAAAAAGTTATACGAAAGCCGTTAAGTCGTCTTTGGCGGTAGTTAAAAATAGTGCTAACTCGCCTGCTAAGCTATCCAACGTTAACTACGGATTTCCGATTCCACCGTTAAGCTGCTCTACTAACGCTTCAATTATACCGCTGACAAGCGACTTCTTGATTACGGCTATGCCGTGCAATTCTACGGCTAGTCAGCAGTCGTTAAGCTGTAACGGCACTATTCTCCAGGGTGCCAGCAATGTCAGTATTGATTGTGCCATGATGACTAATAATGATAGTAATCGGGTCGTCTGTAGCGGCACTACCAATGTAGCCAGCGGCCCGGTTAATCTGGCGCTTAATTATACCTGTTATCCGACAAATTCTTTGAGCCATACCGTAATATACACATGTAGCGGTAATCTAGCCGGATTCAGTAGTGGCGGCATTAGTCTGCCTCTTAGCGTTAGTTGTGCGGGCTGAAACGGATAAAAATACTTAATTAGGGCTTGAGCAGGACACCGTTTTTAGAAATGCTTGGCTCGGTACATAGATTACGGTTCCAGCAGCATGGTCTTTTTTCGCCGGAATTTAGTTTAGAAACTGCGACCTTAATGCGTTTCTCTCGTGTTGCGGGA
Source organism: bacterium (assembly GCA_021788675.1). Taxonomy (GTDB): domain Bacteria; phylum Patescibacteriota; class Saccharimonadia; order Saccharimonadales; family UBA4665; genus JAJZWH01. Next base: position 3,626 of record JAJYKI010000040.1, read on the forward strand.
TTGGCGGTCGATCTCAGCCACCGAACCCACTCCCATCTTGCCATTGGGGTAATAGTTTGCCATGAGGCTAAGGCCGGTTTTGAGTTTTTAAGGGCAGCCATTAAATCCTGCGGTACTCGAGGATCCGGCCATTGTTTAACGGTGGTTAATTTTAAATCGACAGTTTTATCCATGTCCAAATTAATTTTCTTCCTTAGTTCTGGCGTCAAACTAAACCAATGATTCCAATTGCCGTCCGGTTCTAGGGGGGTGCTGAATTCGGTTTGATTAATTGTGCCCTCCACCATGTTCTGCCCTCTTGATGGTAGTTTAGCGCTAGCCTCAGCCGGCAGCCTGATAATCACCCAGTCATTAATCTTGATGGCTTTAGTCTTAAAGCTTATCGATATTTGATCGTCAATCTTTCTCTTAGTTCTAAAGTTGGCCATGACTAAATTATACCAGTGCTTAATAACCTAAGATGCGTAGTTAAATATTCATACCTGCTAATCCTAAGGATGATATATTAATAACAATGAAGCGCATCCTTAAAGTAAGAGGTATTATTCCCTATAAAGACAAGCTGCTGCTGGTTCGGCTTATGCCCTACAAGGCTAATCTCAAAAAGAATAATGATTTTTGGTGTTTGCCTGGCGGTACATTGGAGGACAATGAGTCAATTCAAGCTGGTTTATTCCGTGAGATGGTTGAAGAGACTGGTGTTGAGCCTGAGATCGGCAACTTAGCTTACATTCAGCAGTTTCATAGCGGCGAAAATGACTATCTCGAATTTCTCTTTTATATAACTAACGCCGAAGATTTTCTGAGTATAGATTTATCCAAGACGTCACACGGTCTATGCGAGATTGCGGAAATCGGTTTTAAGGATCCAAAAAAGCTGCGCGTGCTGCCAAAATTTCTAGCAACCGAACCGTTATCCGACCTGGCCTCTAAGCCGGTTCCGACTAAAATATTTACTGTGATCTAGATCCTATACGCCGAAACGGCGTTCACGTTTGGCGTAGTCGCGGAGAGCCGCATCAAGGTCGGCTACGGTAAATGCCGGCCAGTTCTTGAGGACGAATTTTAGTTCCGCATAGGCGGCCGACCAAAGCATGAAACCACTGAGACGTTGTTCACCCGAAGTGCGGATAATTAGATCTATGGGGGGCAAGCTTGGGTCATAAAGGTGCTTGGCAATCAGTTCAGGGGTTACATCACTGGCTTTAGTGCCGCTACTTATTAGGCTGGCGGCGGCGTCGGCGATCTCCTGTTGTCCGCCATAGTTGAGGCATAGAATTAGTGTGCCGTGCGTATTATTGGCTGTCAAAGCTTCGGCTTTTTCAATGGCCTTAACAATCTCGGGCCTTAAACCGGATTTAACGCCTATAAATTTTACTTTTACGTTTTTCTTGTGCAGATTTTTAGTCTCATAAGAAGCGACCCATTGCAAGAGGTCCATTAGGTAAGCGACTTCTGAGTCGCTGCGGTTCCAGTTTTCGGTTGAAAAAACAAATGCTGATACGTATTTAATGCCACGATCAAATGAAGCTATGGCAATATTCTTGAGCCTTAAATAACCCCTACGGTGTCCTTCGAAAGGTTGGAGGCCACGCTCCCTTGCCCATCTCCGGTTTCCATCTAGAATCAGCCCCAGGTGCGTTGGCATTTCTGAGGGTTTAAACTCACTGATTTTTTTAGTCATGATTATATTCTACTACCAATTATCCGGATATTTATATATTAATTTAATATACTGTCAAACGACTTAAATACCCTGAAAAATTTATTCTAGATTAATTGTGGTTTCTTTTTTTGGTACCAGCTTTTATTTCATCAATGGCTTCTTGTATCTCGCCTTTTATTATTAATTCGCTATTTAATAATTTGGTGTATTTATAGTTATCTAGATTTTGATTTTCCAGATAATCCAAGACAAATTTTGCTTTGGTATATCCTTCCATGGGGTCGACTATCTGTTCATCCATTATTCTGTCGGCAAGGAAGTGAAGCGCGTAGTCCTTTTTCACAAGACCGCCGTAATCAAATACTGGCTTTATCATATCGATCACTTGGTTGGCATTGACTGTGATTGGACTATCTGATTCCCATTGCCAATTGCCTTTGCGCCACTCATCAGTATGAGTGGTCGCGACAACCAAGTTCGAATTATCATGCATAATTAATTCAACGAATTTCATATATTCTTCGGAATAGCGCATGGCACTAGTTCTTGTACGCTTACCTTTGTATCCGACGAAATCCAGATTATCTAGAAGTATAAGTCCTCCTAGATATCGGGTGTGTTTAACATACTCATTAAGTAGAGGACCTATATTTTGTAAGCCGTCATGACGTCCACCATTGATGTGGCTTTTTAAAAATAAACTAGATACCCCAGCCTGATAAGCAGATAAGTGTATAGCGGATAGTATTTCAGATTTACCCGCTCCCGGCTGTCCCTGTACACGTACGGCTTTAAATTGTTCTGCTATAGAAATGATAGGCTCGAATTCGACAAACGTCTCGTTTTCAAGCATATTTTTACTAAAATCGTTGCGGCCGAAAATTATCTCAATGCCGTAACCGTTTTTTTTGTTTGAGTAAACTCTCATATCCGGATGAGCTAAAGTGGTTGTATACATAGTTTCATAATAAGCGGGTCCGCCCCATGAGCGAACTCACGTAATCTATAAAAAAAAAATTATAACCAGGTTATTAAAACACAAGAAGGAAAGAAAAACAATTATGTTATATGCACATTTTTATTAGTCTTAATTCTAGCACCAGATTTCCATAATTCTTAGTATCTCAGAAACACTCCAGGCTTGTGATGTGGTACCTCCCGGCTCATATGGAGGATTGCCTGAAAACAATTCCGGTATGGACTTAAACTCGCTATCCAGACAAAATTTCACTAATGGCGCTATTATCTGTGCGACTTCTTCTTTTATGTCAGTTCTAGACACGCCTCGTGCCGTTCTTATTGGTACTAAAGCGTCACAGTACGGCCCAATTAACCAGGGCCAAGCCGAGCCTTGATGATAAGCCGGATCTTTTTCGGCTATTGGCTTAAAGGTATCATAGCTTCCTATATAATCAGGGTCGTCGCGTGACAGCGTCCGTAGCCCGCCTGGCGTCAAAAGTTTTGTACGAATAGCATGCATGGCTTTAATGCTAAACTCAAGTGGAATTAAATCAC
>JAJYKI010000041.1 GCA_021788675.1 bacterium
GAGTCCGTGTCTGAATGAGCGGCTCAAGCCCTGGTTCTTAGTATGAATTAAGAAATGTTTGACGCCGTGCTTTTTGGCTACCGCGACTGTTTTGTCGGTCGACCCGTCGTCAATTACCAGAATTTCGATCTTATCGATGCCTTTTATTTTCTTAGGAATGGTGTCTAAAACCAAAGGTAAGGTCTTCTCCTCGTTTAGACAAGGAATCATAATTACTAGTTTCATGCTTATAGATTATAGCAAGTCAAATAATAATTAGCTGAATTAAGTCATTAAATTGCATAAATACAAAATATAATATTATTAAATATTTATAAAACCGGACTGTAGTTTGACTAAATTAGGCCATATACTCTTTAACTGACTATGGACAAGAGGCGTCTTAAGTATCGTGACCAAACACTCAGCGGAGATCTGATCATAATACTAACGTCCATAGTTGTTTATTCCTGGATTAAACGCCACGTCCACGTTAAGCCTTATTATTTTTTAGTCGTGCCGATAATAATATTGGTATTATTTGGTCTGGTGTATTTCCTGACAAGACGTTTACGCCGGCGGTTAGATATTAAAAGCTGGCCCAAGATGAGCGGAGCTAAGTTCGAGGATCAGGCCGTGCTTTGGCTTAAGTCGAATGGTTTTAACAAGGTCATCAAGACTGAGTATTATGATATGGGCGTAGACATAATCGCACATAAGAATTCAATCCGTTACGCAGTTCAGGTTAAGCGATATACCAAGCCGGTCGGTGTTGCCGCCGTTAGGGCAGTGGTTAGCGGCATGGTGATGTATGGCTGCGATCAATCTATGGTCATTACTAATTCCACCTATACCGCACGGGCTAAACAGCTGGCATTAGCCAATAACTGTCATTTGATAGACGGTTCACAGCTGAACAAGACGACGGCCCATACCCGAAGCAGCAGCAGCTTGTCTTAGGAGCCTTACTTTATATACAATAGTAGGGTTATGAAATTAGAATTTTACTTTGATCCATCATGTCCGTTTTGCTGGGTGACAAGCCGTTGGTTACTGAGCGTGTCAAACAAGCGCGATCTTCATATAACCTGGCGGCCGTTTAGTCTGGCAATGAAAAACGATGAACTCAAGGCTGACAATGGCGGTAAGCAAGGCCATCTGCCGGCCCACAGGGTAATTAGGGTAATGTTGGCAGCCGCTAAAGACGGCGTATCCTTGAGTGATATGTACACTAAATTCGGCATCCGGCACTTTATGGTTGGCGATGAGTACGATGATCAATTTATAGCTGACGTGCTCAAAGAATTAAAACTTGATCCTCAATATGCCAAGTCAGCTGACGATACCAAACTGGATAACGAGCTGGAAGCTTCAATCGCGGAAGCGACCAAAGTCGTCGGCCAGGATATTGGCGTGCCGACTATCGTATTCGAATTTGAGGACGGACATAAAACCGGTTTTTTCGGTCCGGTCTTGCAGGCATTGCCAGACGAAGAAACTTCGCTCGAGCTATGGGATGGTCTTATCAAACTAGCCGCTGTGCCCGGTTTTTATGAGCTTAAACGCGGTCGGGAATCCGGCGGTCCGGATGTTTTTAGTACCGCTCGTTGTTAATCTTGTTGACTAATCAAAGCTTTTAAATAGTCCGTCAGGTCTTCTTTTAAATCATCCTGACGCAGGGCAAATTCAATATTGGCTTTAATATAGTCAAGCTTGTTACCGGCATCGAAATATTTACTGTTCTTAATATCGCAAGCCACTATTCTCTTATTGTCTGCCAGCATGAGTTTCAGTGCATCATTGCTGTAGAGTTCGTTGTTGCCTTCAAGTTTCTTTTCCGCCTGGTGCAAATAATTAAATATATCCGGTGTCAGAACAAAACCGCTGACGGTTGCCCAGTCGCTCGGGGCATTGGTCTTGCCCGGCTTTTCGATTATCTGATTGACGTCAATGATGCCCGGTTCAATCTCGTTGCCACCGGCAAAGCCGTATTTATCGTAATCGCTATCACCCTTGGCCTTAATGACGCTTAATACCGGAGCGTTGTACTTGTTGTATACGTCTATCATTTGCTGAAAGCGGGCCGGCTTGGCGCTAATAAAATCGTCACTGAATGTAAATATAAATGGCTCATTGCCAATCAGGTGTTCGGCGTTTAGCAAGGGAGTGCCGTTGCCGTAAGGGCCTTTTTGTCGGACGTAAACGAAATTGGCCATATTGGCAATCTCTTCTATCATGTCAAGCAACGGCTTCTTCTTTTCGCCACCGGCTCTTAGATTGGCAACCAGATCCTCAGTTGGTTTATCGAAGTGGTCTTCGATGCTGCGTTTATTCTGGCCGGTGACCAGGACTATATCCTGTACGCCGACACTGACTAATTCTTCTACGATGTATTGAATTATGGGTTTGTCTACAAGAGGTAGCATTTCTTTTGGCATGGCTTTGGTCTGGGGTAGGAACCTGGTGCCAAATCCGGCGGCTGCAATAACGGCTTTAGTGATCTGCTTCACATACCCGATACTAGCACCGAATTCAAAAAATGCTAATACTTTTTATAAATTCAGCAGTTTGAAAGTTGTATTTGTCTACTGTATAAACAATCGTGACCGGCTATAAATTGCCGAACCCGTAAATTATAAGCGGCACCGTTTTTAAAAGATCTTGGGCGGGGATACAATAGATTTGAAATATTCAAGTAAGTAGACGAGGTTAGCTAGCGTTCATGAAGATATTGGTTGTTGAAGATGAAAGGCGGGTCGCAGAGGCTGTTAAACGGGCTCTAGAGTCTGAAAACTTCCAGGTCGATTGGGAATCTGATTCGGCCGCCGCTCTCAAGGCCGCCCGCCGCCCGGACTTTTATGGCTTAATTATCCTGGACCGCATGCTGCCCGGGCCCTATGACGGACTGGAGATCGTCAGTATCTTACGCGAAAATAATATATCGACTCCAATTTTGCTATTAACCGCGCTAGGAGAGGTCAAGGACCGGGTCGAAGGCTTGCAGACCGGCGCTGATGACTATCTGGTTAAGCCTTTTTCTATCCGAGAACTTTTGGCCAGAGTCAAAGTCCTTTTAAAAAGACCAAAGGTAGCGATGAGTAGCGTCATTCAGGTTGGAACGTTAAAAATGGACACGCAGACCCAACGGGTTACCAGGGCAGATAAGCCGGTTAAGCTGTCGAATCGGGAGTATAAACTACTGCACTACCTGTTATATAACCAGGGCGAGATTTTATCCAAAGAACGCTTAATCGCTCACGTCTGGAATGAGAATGCGGACATTATGACCAATACGGTAGAAGTTTACATGGCGTACTTAAGGAAAAAGATCGATCGGGATTTTCCAGGCGAGAAGCCGTTGATTGAAACGGTATTCGGTTTTGGCTACCGGATAGGCGGTTAGTTTCAAATGTTTCGCTCGGCACTGCTTAAGTTAACGCTCGGCTATGTGGCAATCATTATGCTGCTGAGCTTGGTTTTCAGTGTTGTCTTGTATCATTTCGCGACCGTTGAGCTGAAAGAAGGTTTAAATCGTCAATATAGTGTATTAATCGGAAGCGATCATGATGCGGACAATATTCTAGGACTCAGCGAAGAGGTTTTCAGCGGCCGGGCCGGTCAGCTGTATGTCGACTTAGTATATTTTAACCTTGTTATTTTAGTGCTGGCCGGTTTTGGAAGTTATGGCCTTGCCAAGCGGACGCTAAAACCGATAGAGGCTGCCCATGGTGCCCAGGTGCGTTTTACGGCTCACGCCAGCCATGAGCTGAGGACGCCATTGGCGGCCATCAAGGCGGATACGGAGTCGGTTCTAATGCTAAAAGACCCTGGCGTCAAACTGCTGAAAAAGACCCTAAGGGCTAACTTGGAAGATGTAGAACACATTGAAAGCCTTGCTAATCGCCTGCTCGAAGTTTCGCGAATCAGATCGACCAGTAATCTGCCTAAAAGCCAAGTTAAACTTGGTGAGCTTATCAAGAGTTGTATTAGGACGACAAAACGCACGCCCAACGCTAAAAAGTTCAAGTTTAAGGTTAGTATCATCGATCTGATCACAAAGGGAGATCCGGAGTCTTTGGAGGTTGTCATAACTACGATTTTAGATAACGCCATCAAATACAGTCCGAGTGGGTCGACGATTCAGATTGCGCTCAAGCGGGAAGGACATGACGCCGTATTTGTGGTTAAAGATGAGGGGCCGGGAATTTCACCACAAGACATTGCGCACGTATTTGAACCGTTTTACAGAGCCAAAGCAACCCGAGGAGTCAAGGCCAAGGGGTATGGGCTTGGCTTGTCTTTGGCAAAAGAAATCGTCGAAGCGCATAGCGGCACGATCAAAATTGAAGCTATTGAGGCGCACGGCACTAGCGTAATAATAAGATTGCCCCTAGCCTAGATTCATCAGCAAATATACAGTTACGGCTGGCAATATGTGCGAGAATTATGAAAAAGATTGTTATTGGTTTGGGCGTACTTGGTATATATATACTCTATAGCTTGGGTATTAGGCACCAAAACCCGATTCTAGCGAAACCCTCCAGCTTAAGCGGCGCTAATAGTTCCGGTGGCACCGTTGCGACTAGTGGTAGTAGCGGCAGTTCGTCAGGTAATTCTTCGGCAGCTACGAATCAGCAGACGCCATCATCATCGTCATCAACAACTGCCTCCGCATTTAAGGACGGGACCTACACCGGTGCGGTCGAGAACGTTTATTACGGCAACGTTCAGGTTTCGGTTACGATTAGTGGCGGTAAAATTACAAACGTTAAGTTTCTGCAGTACCCTAACGAGCACTACACATCAGTTTATATAAATCAGCAGGCCATGCCATATTTGAAACAAGAGGCGCTGCAAGCACAAAACGCCAATGTCCAGGTTATTTCCGGCGCGACGTTTACTTCCCAGGGCTTTATTCAATCCTTGCAAAGCGCGTTAAATAAGGCATAAAGATCGTAAGCCGGATGAAACGCACCGAATTAATCATGGGCATGCCAATAACGCTCGAAATCGTTGGCAGTAAAAACAAAAGATTGTTTGATAAAATCTTTGCTTACTTTAGAGCGGTTGATGCGCGCTACAGCCCCTATAAAAAAGATAGTGAATTGTCACAAATTAACCGAGGCTTGAGCCGGGATAAATGGTCCTCTGAGATGAGTCAAGTCATGGATTTATGCGAAGAAACCAAATCCTTAAGCGGCGGTTATTTTGACATTAATTCCGATGGTCAAATTGATCCTTCCGGCCTGGTTAAGGGTTGGGCGATTAATAATGCCGCTAATTTATTAAAAGACGAGGGTGTGAACGATTTTTATATTGAGGCAGGTGGAGATATTCAAATCAGCGGCAAAAATGAGAAAGGTGATCTTTGGTCGGTAGGTATCAGAAATCCGTTTAATATTGATGAGATTGTCAAGGTGCTTATGTTGAGCGATGCCGGCATTGCGACCTCGGGGACTTACTTACGTGGCGAACATATATATAATCCGCATGACCGGACCAAGAAACCCGAAGGCATTAAAAGTCTCACTGTAATCGGTCCCAACGTATACGAAGCCGATAGGTTTGCGACGGCCGCTTTCGCCATGGGCGGTAACGGCATCGGATTTATTAACGCGTTGCCTGGCTTTGAGGGTTATATGATTGATGACGATAAGCGTGCGACTTACACGAAAGGATTTGACGTATATGTGGTTGAAGCTGCTTGAGTTCGTAGACGACATTATAGATAACATATCGATGTATCGGTTGATGCTGTACTATTTAATCGGATTATTGGGCGTATCCGTTATTATGGCGGCGGTCGGGTTGATGCACGTTAGCGCCGTATCGATAGCTATTTCAGCCGGTATTCTGGTTTTTGCAAGTTATCTTATTAACAAGATTTTTGCGGCCATTTTTAACGCTCCGGTCAATCCGGAATCTTCAATCCTGACTGGCCTGATTCTTGCCCTAATTGTGCCGCCGTCGCCAACCGGTACCGGGCTTTTGTTTTTATTGGCTGTTGCCGGGTTGGCAATCGCATCCAAATACATTCTGAGCATCAAGCAGAAGCATATATTTAACCCGGCGGCTATAGCTGTGGTATTGACGGCAATCGGGCCCAGACAATCCGCTAGCTGGTGGGTTGGTACGGCCGTCATGTTGCCGTTCGTAATCTTAGGTGGAATCCTGATTGCCAGAAAAGTACGCTCCGAGCAAATGATTGGTATATTCCTGCTGGCGACCACCTTAACAACCGTTGTCTTGTCGCTAACGAGCGGCGGCAATCCAGCTACTGAATTAAAAAACATGATCCTTTACTCATCGGTTTTCTTCCTGGGATTCGTCATGCTTACCGAACCATATACCTCACCGACAACGCAAAAGTTTAAAATCTACTACGCTATAATCGTCGGAGTCATTATGGCCCCGCAAGTTCATATCGGTAATTTTTATCCATCGCCTGAACAAGCCCTGATTGTAGGTAACCTGTTCGCATATATCGTCGGCAGTAAGGTCAAGCTTTTCCCGACTCTGTTTAGAAAATATAAACTAGCCGACAGTATTGCCGAATTTTCTTTTATTCCTGATCTTCCGCTCGATTATAAGCCCGGCCAGTATATGGAATTTACCTTGCCGCACGATAATCCAGACGCCAGAGGAGTCAGGCGTTATCTCACCCTATCGTCCTCCCCGACTGAAGAGCAGATTAAAATCGGCGTTAAATTCTACGATGAAGGTTCGACTTTTAAGGCGGCTCTTTTGGACATCG
>JAJYKI010000042.1:0-3035 GCA_021788675.1 bacterium
TTTCAGATTTAAATACCACTTTATGATTGAGTATAAAGCTAAGACACATGGCTATGCTGGTTGAAAATATGTTAGAAGTTATAGGGTTTATAAATAAAACATCTGCAAATACATAGAAAAAAGTTATGTCGACGGCGGTATTGAGACTGCCAACTATCAAAAATCTGCTGAAGTACGGAAATCTACTTGTTATTTTTTCAATCATACTGGATATAATATTTCTGTTGTTTTAGATATACGCAAGGAATGTCCCTTAAACACAAGCATCTGTTACTATACTAGTATCTGCATGGGTTAATACAAAATTTATTTTTCAAGACATTAGCCTAGCGCCAGCTCTAATAGATATTTTCCATAACCGGACTTTATTAGAGGCTCAGCCAGTTTCTTTAATTGTTGTTGGTCTATAAAACCCTCACGCCAGGCAATTTCTTCTATGCAACCAATCTTCATGCCAGTTCTTTTTTCAATGACACGAATGTATTCACTGGCGTCGTTCATGCTATCGTGTGTGCCGGTGTCAAGCCAGACGCTACCTCGGTTCATAGTTTTGACCTTTAGTTTGCCTTTGTTCAAGTACTCTTCATTCACAGAGGTAATTTCCAGTTCGCCCCTGTCGCTAGGTTTAATGTTTTTGGCTATATCTATAACTGAATTGTCATAAAAATACAGTCCTACGACTGCAAAATTAGATTTAGGATCTTTTGGCTTTTCCTCTATGGATATGGCTTTGTTGTCGTCATCAAATTCTACTACGCCGTAACGTTCAGGGTCAGATACCTGGTATGCGAACACTATGCCACCGTCGGGATTGGTACATTGCTTGAGGCTTTTGTCGAAATCGTTGCCATAAAATATGTTGTCGCCCAATATTAACGCTACCTTGTCTTCGCCAATAAAATCTTCGCCAATAATAAAGGCTTGAGCTAGTCCTTCCGGTTTCGGCTGAGCCGCGTAACTAAGACTGATTCCCAGGTCCGAGCCGTCCCCGAGAAGGTCTTTGAAAGATTCCTGATCTTTCGGGGTGGTTATGATAAGGACATCTCTTATGCCGGCTTGCATGAGTGTGCTGAGTGGGTAATAGATCATGGGCTTGTCATAGATCGGCATCAATTGTTTAGATATAGCTCTGGTAATAGGGTAGAGACGGGTGCCGGATCCACCGGCTAAAATTATTCCTTTCATAATTCTTTCCTCTTTTACTTTGACGGTTTCTTGAATATCTATAGATAACGTTGTTAAAAGATAGTCTTTCAGATTATCTTCCCAGTCTTTGGGTGTGTAGCCTGTTGCTTTAAGCTTGGACAAATCAAAGGTGCTGTTAAGTGGTCGTTTTGCGCTACTGGCTTTGTCAGCGAAATACTCTGCCGTGGTTATATCATGAATTTTACTCGTGTCTATTCCAGCTAAAATAAAAGCCTGTCGTGCCAAATCTGCCCAGCTCACTGGGCGGCCGTCGTTACTAACATTGTAGGTGCCATATTCAACCTGATGTCTTAGGATGAAGTCGATAACCCTGACCAACTCGTCAGTAAACGTCGGGCGGCCGATCTGATCCGAGACTATGTTAAGTTCCCGACCTTGCTTGCCTAAATCTAGCATGGTTTGAATAAAGTTTTTGCCGTCTCCGATTACCCAAGAGGTTCTCAAGATATAGTGTTTGTTGAGGGTGGTAACAGTCTCGTCACCCTCAGCCTTAGTCTCACCGTATACGTTTAGTGGATTAAATGGTTCATCTTCGCGGTGAACTTGTTGTAAACCGTCAAATACGTAGTCAGTAGAGATGTGAACTAATACCAAGTCATTTTCTCGGGCTATCTCAGCCAAATTCTTTGCTCCGTCGGCATTGACGGCTCTAGCCAGAATTTCACCGTTCTCGGCTTCAGCCTCATCGACTTTAGTATAAGCGGCGGCGTTAATTAAGACCGAGAATCTTGACCAGTCATAGTTTTTGAGCTGATCAAGATTAGTGATGTCCATTTCGCCACTGGTTTTAGCGGTCGCATCAGGATAATGTTTGGCTAGCTCTCTGCCTAGTTGACCACCAGCTCCGGTTATGAAAAACCTATCAGTTTCCACGACTAAAACTCCATTGGAGTTACTTCACTAAGTGAGGGGTTGTTTTTGTCTTTGTCGGAGACTATGGCATGATCTTTGGTAATAGGCCAATCAATGCCAACTTTAGGATCGAATAAATTAACGGCTACGTATTTGACTTCTGGTGACCAGTGAGCGTTAACAAGATAGGTGTAAGTGACGTTAGGCTCCAGTGTTTGGTAACCATTGGCGACACCTCTTGGTACGAATACTGCCGTTCCCGGATTAAGTTCTAGAGATAAACTCTGACCAAAACTATCCCCTTTTCTTAAATCCACCCAGGCACCTAGCACACGGCCACAAGCCAGTGATATAAATTTCTCCCATGGTTCAGCGTGCAGTCCTCTGGTTACACCAACTTCCTTATTGAACGAAAAATTATTTTGCACAGAATCGAAATGGGGCAGGCCAAGACTTTCCAATTTAGCTTGTTGGTAATTCTCTTTGAACCAGCCCCGACTATCGCCATTTACTACCAAGTCGACTATGAAAAAACCTGGTATTTGTTCAATCTCTCTGACTTTTAATTCTTTGTATTGTTCCGGGTTGAATTCCGCCATAAAAACTACCTTCCTAATTTTGTATAGATTGCTTCGGTTGCTTGTTTTTGCGGCTTCCACCAGGCCTCGTTGTCTTTGTACCAGTCAATGGTCTGAGCCAGACCTTGTCTAAAACCAGTATATACCGGCTGCCAACCCAATTCGTCAATAAGTTTGCTAGCATCTATAGCATATCTTAAATCATGGCCAGGACGATCGTTAACGTGCTCATAGTCTTTGGGGTCTTTACCCATAAGTTCCAGGATTGTTTCAACGACTTCTTTGTTGTTTTTCTCGCCGTTGGCACCAATCAAATATGTTTCACCGCTCCTGCCTTTTTCGAGAATAGTTAGTACGCCCGAACTATGGTCTTCGGTGTGTATCCAGTCTCTGACATTC
>JAJYKI010000042.1:3045-6189 GCA_021788675.1 bacterium
ACCACTGCCATATAACTTGGGCTTTCTGCCTTCCAGAATTTCCGTGATTTGGCGGGGTATAAATTTCTCAACGTGCTGATAGGGTCCGTAATTATTCGAGCAGTTGGATATGGTTGCCTGAACTCCGAAACTTCGCACCCAGGCTCTAACCAGAAGGTCTGAACCGGCCTTGCTGGAAGAGTAGGGGCTAGATGGGTTGTATGGGGTAGTTGGCGTAAATTTGTTGGGATCGTCAAGCTCAAGATCGCCGTATACCTCGTCGGTGGATATGTGGTGCAGGCGTTTATTATGTTTCCTAACGGCTTCCAGTATTCTAAATGTGCCCACAAGGTTAGTGTTTATAAACGGCCAAGGGTTATTGAGAGAATTATCGTTATGGCTTTCGGCCGCGAAGTGAACCACCGTATCACATTCCGCTATGGCCTTGTCTATAGCCGACTCGTCACAAATGTTAGCATGCCTAAAAGTAACTCTTTTTTCGTCTAACCCGGCAATATTGTCTTGATTGCCCGCATAGGTCAAGGCGTCATAAACGGTTATGTGCCAATCTGGCCGCTTGCCGTATACGTGGCGGACAAAGTTAGATCCTATAAAACCAGCACCTCCGGTAACCAGTAATCTCATGCATGTACAGTATAGCAATAAGTTAGTACTAAGTAATGCTATGATTTAGTGGTGATAATTGTAATTATTGCTGGCGGATCGGGCACCAGGTTGTGGCCTTTATCTACACCTGAATACCCTAAACACCTGCTCAAAATCGGTGATTCAACCGAATCGATACTGCAAATAACGTATCGGCGAGCCCGTCGGTTAACAAACAAGATATATATCGTTTCCGAACAGAGTCACGCTGAGCACGTCAAAGATCAAATTGCCGACATGAACAAGAGCAGACTGATTGTTGAGCCGGCCCGTCGCGGTACGGCGAATTGCATAGTCGCGGCTCTAGCGATATTGGCGCAAAGTGAAGACCCTGATGAACCAATCGCTTTTATTCATGCCGATCACTATATAAGAGATGTGGCCGGTTTTGTTAATAGTTTTAAGCTGGCGGCTGAGATGTCTAAGACCCAAAAAAGAATTGTCTTGATTGGTGTGGAGCCCACCTATCCAGCGACCGGATTCGGTTATATTAAAAAAGACGGCCAATTAGACAAAGAGCACTTTGTCTACAAGGTTAATTCCTTTAAAGAAAAACCGGATTTTAAAACAGCTCAAAAATATTACCGCAGTGGGGAATATTTATGGAACTGTGGCTACTTCGTTGGTTCGATTAACACTTTTAAGCATAAGATGGAAAGTTATGCGCCGGACTTATTGGACAGCTTTAACAAACTAAGTACGGTGCAAGTTGCAGTATTTAATGAGACTTACCTGACTCTTAAAGATCAAGCTATCGACTATGCTTTAATTGAAAAGGTTAAAGACTTGCTAGTTATTCCGGCCGGATTTGACTGGAAAGACGTCGGTTCGTTTGCGGATTTATCCGACGTGGTTGAATCCGATGAATTGGGTAACTATATGGCCGGTGATGTTTATCTTGATGAGGTCAGTAACTCTTTTGTTGACAATAAAGAAGCCAAACCAGTGGTCGTAATCGGTCTGGACAACATTGTGGTCGTTAATACCGATAAGGGTATCCTGGTAGCTACTAAGGATATGTCACAAAAAGTAGGGGATATGGCCAAAAAAATAAGTGAATGGAGGGGTGCTAAATAAATGAAAAAATTACTGGCTTTTGATCTAGATGACACACTGGTAGTTACCAAGAGTCCTATGGATGATCGTATGGCGGATGTTTTAACGCGCGCGCTGGATTATTTCGATATCTGTGTAATATCCGGCGGTAAGTACGAACAGTTTGAGAATCAGGTCATAAATCGACTTAAAGCCAACCCGGAGCAACTACGGAAACTGCATTTGATGCCAACCTGTGGCACGCAATATTACCACTTTGATGATGTGGCCAAAAAGTGGAACCGGGTTTATTCGGAAGATTTGACCAAGGAGCAAAAGCAACGCATCACCGCAGTTCTAGAGGAGGCGGCCAAGACCCTTGGCTATTGGGAAGCTAAACCTTACGGCGAAATTATTGAAGACCGTGGCAGCCAGGTGACTTTCTCGGCCTTGGGCCAAATGGCATCGCCGGAAAAGAAGTATGCCTGGGATCCGGATGGGACTAAAAAAATGGCTATCCGTGACTATGCCGCTAAAAAATTACCTGATCTGGAATTTCGTGCCGGTGGCACAACGTCAGTAGATGTTACCGCAGTCGGCACAGATAAGGCTTACGGCATTAAAAAGCTTATGGAACAGCTTGAGATCGGCAAAGAAGACGTTTTGTTCTTCGGAGATAAGCTGCAGCCGGGCGGTAATGATTATCCTGTCAAAGCTATGGGCATAGACAGCATGGAAGTTTCAAGCTGTTTGGACACGGTCAAGATTTTAGAAAGTATCCTGCACGTTATTGACTAGGTTGGTTTAATCAAGCCTTCTAGAATTGTTCTGAGCGCCTTGGCGTCGTGCCTTATAAGCGTACGTTGAATGGACGTATCGTTCGGATCTTGACGAAATATCTCATCAGCTACCAGGTTCGCACCAATAAAACTGACGTCCCTATACTTAAGTCTGGATTCATCTATTAGGACGGGCAGTTCATTATCTTCGGCATATCTGGCGAGCAGGGTGTCATCGGGCAGTTCGGAGTTGTATATGACCGTGTCGACGACCGGACCAGTGTACTGCTCTATTTTTTGCAGGTAATCCAGTACGTGCCAATTGAGTGTCTGGTTTGGTTTATTGACCAGATTAATAACCAGCACTACCTTGGCTTTAGTTTTTCTCAGACTGTTTATCATGCCCTTGACGGATAATGCCGGTAAAAGCGAGCCGTATAGATTGCCCGGAGCGATAACTACCATATCCGCTTTTGTAATTGCTTTTTTGGCGGCCGGATTAATGATCGCTGTGGGATCAAGCCATATGGTCGCCTCGGGGTGTTTAATCCTGTGTTTGGCTATCTTGTGTTCGCCTCGGATGATTTTATCGCCGTCTTGCATGACGAGCGTGTGTTTTTCCAGTGATACCGGCACGACTTTTCCGGTTATATGCATAAAATCCGCCATAATCGATACTGCCTGA
>JAJYKI010000043.1 GCA_021788675.1 bacterium
ATAGCCGAGTCGCCATTCCAAAACAGTTTGTTTGGTTAATTGGCGCTCGCCGAAAACATAACTTTTTACGTCATTGTTAGCCGCCAGTTGCACCTGATAAAACCGGGCGGCGGCATCCAGTGCCGCGAACAATCGTTCTTTGTCAGGACCACGGTGCTTTCCGGCTGATGGGCGATATTGTTCTAAATCCACACCGGCTTTACGAGCCAAAATTTCCAGCGCGCCCTTAAAGTCCACGCCTTCCATTTCCATAATGAAACTGAACATATTGCCGCCCTTGTTGGACGAAAAATCGTGCCAGATCTGCTTTTCCGGACTAACCATAAAACTGGGTGTTTTTTCGGAATTAAACGGGCTCAGGCCGCGAAAATTACGACCAGCTCGCTTCAGCTGGACGTACTCCCCGATAACGTCCTCTATAGACAGTCGGTTTTTTACCTCTTCAACAGCATCCATAGTCTGGCTTCATTGTACGCTAGTTGCGATATATCCGTTCGACAGATTAGTGACAGCGGAATCGATTTCTATAACGCTTCTTCAATTTCTTCGTTAATAACACGCGCCTGATGGTAGCTATGGTCAATTAAAGCCTTGACCTCATCGAGTTTAAGTTGACCGCTGAGCACAATCGTATTCCAAACCTTAGGATTAAGTTTTTGTCCCGGCAATACCTCCTCGTACTTTTCCCTTAGCACTTTGGATAGCTCCGGATCCGATCTAAGGCTTAATCTAAGCAATTGTTTACCGGTTTCAAGGTACGCAAAAGGAGTATCGCCAAGACTGTAGACTATAAGCCCAGTCGAGTGAGGCGTGCTGGCTTTAGCGCCTTTTTTGGCTGCTAGGTACTGACCTACGGCGGTCGAGTCTTTTTGACTAAGCATGGTTCTTGAACCAATCCAGATAGTACTGCAGTTCGGCAATCGAGGCCTGAATATCATCGAAAGCCCGATGGACTTCCTTTTTGTCGTACATGACAGCGTATTTTGCCTGCATTATGACCTTAAACGATGAAACATCCACCATGCGGTAATGCAATAGATTATCCACGTCCGGCCACCATCTTTTAATGAATGCACGGTCGTTATGGATGCTGTTGCCGGACAAAATTGCCGGTTTACCATTAAACTGCGCGTTGATAAAACCGATAAGCTCATGTTGGACATGAGCCTCCGGTTTACCTTCACGTTTAATACGATCAATCAGACCGCTGCTGGAGTGATGCTCCATCGACCAATCATTCATCCTGCCTAATATTTCATCCGGCTGGGCTATGCAGGCTTCGTATGACGCCAAGGTCGTAAAATTTAAATCCGTAACCTCTGCGGCAACTTCTAAAATGACGTCATTGTCAGGATCTAGGCCGGTCATTTCAAGATCGACCCAGAATAATTTTTGGGGTATTTCGTTAAATAAATCTCTATCCATGTCAGCCATTATATAGCCTGACAGGTAAACTTAGCTATTTATTGCGGGCGGCCGACAAGGCGTCGCTATACCACTTGAGCTCTTCAAGTAGGCCGACCAGATGATTACCCGGGTGGTGCGGATTGGCTTTCATAGCTTCAGCCAGGTTGCCGTCTTCATCGATACCTTCGTGAACGCCAAGAAACGGTACGGCTTGCGGGATAACGACTGAGCGACTTTCCGACAAGATTTCCTTCAAGTGCATGGCCGCCCTGGCGCCGCCCATACTGCCGTGACTGACGACGGCGCTCGGCTTGCGATTCAATTCGGATGTGATGTAGTCGATAGCATTCTTAAGTACGCCGGCTATGGAGTGATTATATTCGGGCGTTACGAATACGTATGCATCATACGGTTCGATGGCATCAAGCCATTTTTTGACATCCGCATCTATCTTACGGTCAGGGTTGTAGCGCGGGCTGGCTGGTTCATCGAAAAACGGTAATGGATAATCCATTAAGTCGACTAGGGTAGCTTCGACCCCATCAATCTCCTGAGCAGTCTTGACGACCCATTTTGCTTCTTTTAATGTAACCCGGTTTTGTCTGGTTGATCCAACAATAACGGCCAACTTCATGTTTAGTTCCTTTCTCTTTGTGCTATACTTAATATAGTAATCATAATACTATACAAAGTATAGCAATGGCAATAGTTTTAAGCGAAAATATTGAATCGAGTACCGGCTGTATCGCCAGCGCAATGAATGTTCTGGGCCAAAAATGGACTGCCCTTATATTGAGAGATTTGTTTGACGGACCGAAGCGCTTCTGCGAGCTGGAACGTTCGGTTGGCAGCATCAACCCGCGCACCCTAACCCAGCGACTAATCACGCTTGAAGAACAGCACATCATCACGTCGATCGACAACCATTATGCGTTAACCAAAAAGGGTTCGGATTTGTTGCCTATCTTAAGACAAATGGCAACATGGGGAGAAAAATATCCCGCCCCCAAAAAACCGCACTTGGCCTAAAGATGATCCGGCGCTTCAATGCCGAGCAGTTTAAGTCCTTCACGCAAGCGGTCCGCATACATCAGCACTAGACTCAAACGGATCGACTCTCGAGGATCGCCTATTACCCGGTTTGATTCATAGAATCGATTGAATGCCTGGGTAGTCTCGTATAGATAGGTACAAAGCAGATGCGGACTTAATTCGGCTACTGCCTGGTTAAGTACGGCTGTGAATCTGGACAACTTCAGCAACAATGACCGTTCATCGCCATTTAGATTAGCTACGTCCTTGGAGACCGCGTTAATGTCGGCTTTGGCCAGTATGCTTCTGGCGCGGGCGTGCGCGTATTGTATGTAGGGTCCGCTGTTGCCTAGCACGCTGACCGATTCTTTCGGTTCGAATATTATATCTCCGCCCAAGCGCTGCTTAAGCATCGAATACTTGATTGCCGCTAACACAACCCGCTCATCTACTGCATCGCTAACCTCTTTGGCGGCTTCGGTGGCAACCTCTAAAATATCCGTGGCTTTAAGTATGATTCCTTTGCGACTGCTCATTTTCTTACCACCGCTTAAACGTACTAGACCATGGCTTAAATGAGTGGTCGAAACGGCGAGTTCGGGTTCAAACTGTTCCAGTGCCTTAAGAACCACCGCCATGTACTGTTCCTGTTCGTTACCGGTAATGATTATTGAGCGGTCGGGATGATAGTCGCGTTTTTTGAGCTGAAACAGTCCCAGCTCCTTACCTTCATAAGTCGGTAAACCCTGACTATTAATAAAAACCCGGGTGTGTAGACCAAATTTTTCGCCTTTAAATACTACCGCGCCGTCACTTTTTTCAAATACGCCTCGCTCAAGCTGTTGCCGAACAGTTGCGATGCCCAAAGGAACAGCCTCGCTTTCCGGGTAAAACCTGTCGAATTTAACCTTTATGCTGGCATAAAAGTCATTAAAGCTATCGTAGCTCCACTTTCGGGTGGTCCAATAAATCTGCCCCAGGGCTGAGTTCGTGTCGTGTTCAGCTTGAACTTCATATATTCTCTTATTCAAGTCCTGGATTGATCGTTGAGCAATCTCATCGCTTTCATAGGCTTCACTGCCGCGTACATAAGCCTGCGCCATCCATTCACTTCTTTTCTTGACGTTAATGTCAGCAAGCTTAGCCGGATTTTCACCTCCAAATTCCTGCAGCATGGACCAGATGGCCTTAGCGGCATGTAAACCAACGTCGCCACCGTAATTAACCCGGTAAACCTTAGCGCCGGCCGTTTCCAATAAATTGGCTATCGCATCACCGACAACAGAAGTGTACAAATGTCCGGCGTGCAGATCTTTAAACGGATTCGGGTCTGAAAATTCAGCTACCACAACCTGTCCCTCTAAGGGTCTTTCGCTACGCTCACGACTGGCTTCAACCAAAGCCGCCTCATTTAAACGGATATTGATGAAGCCCGGGCCGGCAACTTCAATGCTGTCCACCAGGTCGCCTAATTTTATCTTTAAATCATCGCTTAGTTTTTCAGCTAGCTGTCTTGGATTAAGCCCGGTTTGATTGGCAACTTTTAAAGCCACGTTGGTAGCATAGTCACCGAATACTTCTTCCGGATAACTCAATTCAACCAGCTTAATATCTTGAATATTCGCAGCCTCGGCTATAGCCTGGCGTATTCTATTTTCCATTACCGTAGATTATAACAGAGGTTAGCTCGCTTGCCGACGCTTTATGTGCGCCACCATGTCGGCAGCACCTTTTAACCATATTTGCTGCGCAAGCGTCCAGCATATCCAGTAAATTGAAGCAACGAAAGCAAAAAATCCGATTACCGTCTGAATCAAAACACCATAATCGGACCGGTTGATTAGCACGGCTGAAATATCGAACAACAATCCGCCCGGGTCAGTGAATACGCTCCAACTATTCCACCTTAGGTCTCTGCCGAGATAAAAGGCGAAGCTGGCAACTAACAGCACGACGAGCACGATTAACCAGGCGGTCATATCCCGCAGGCGCCGCTTCAGCTCCCGATGCACTAGATAGAGACTGGCAAGTCCCATTATCATGCCTAAAAAAATAAAGGCCGAGTAAACGATTGAGTCGAAAAATATGGTCGTCGGTGAACTCATCTCCTGAATATGTGCAAAGTCGCTGACCATATAAAAACTGTTTGGCAAAAACAACAACCATAAAAAGGTCAAAGCCAGCGGCTCCCAAGCCGACCATAGTTTTTTTCTAAGCACGACCATCAGGCGCCAGGCTATAAATAGCGGGATAGCTGCCAAGCCGACATTTAGCAACAAGTAAATATTGGCGATGCTTTTATCCAGGTACATCGAATAGCCGAGCAGTCCACATGCAATGAGGAAGCCCACCAATAATACTTTAACCAGCTCCTTGGCTGAGTGTCGTTTAGCCATTACCTGTATTATAGCCGTTCAGCCATAAACTTACTGGCTTAACATGACTTTGAACTTTTCCACCAAATCCACCGGTTCCGGGTCAATCTCACTGGCTATGGCCGTATAAAGGGTGACGAAATCTCCCAGCAGTACCGCGTAGAGGAGGTGTTCTAAGACATTACTACCCTCAAGATTTACCACGATAGGTTCAGGTCGCCGTCCACTTAACAGTTGGTTGCTCAACTCGAAGCGTTTTTGAATACGCGAATGCTCAAAGCTAGATCTTAGATCGATGACTGTATACGGCTTTTCGACCGGTTGCATGCTCCAACCGATAAACTCATTATGGTTGAATTCGGAGTACGTACCCGTCCAGGCCACATGCTTACCGTTTTCGTTATAGCTGATTTTCCATTTGTAAGCCGCCGGTGCCATTTTCGGACCGCCATAAATAACAACCGATTTATCCAGACATTCGAGTGCTATTCTTTTAGCTAGATTATCCGCTGTCGGTCTGGTTGGATCCCAGGACGTCAGCTTTTCACGTAGAAAAGCGGCCGCTTGCCTAAGCGGCTCCGGGTTATCATCAACCAGCACCCCGGCTTTATGACCAATCTCAACCAGTGCTTTCAGGTTATAGAATACGGCGTAGCGCGGCTGCTTGGCGGCCGGCAACACGACCGCCGGATAACCTTTTTGTTTGGCGACTTCCAGCAATTTGCCGCCCCCGGCAATGACAACTATTTTGGCATTCTTAGCTTCGGCTTCATTAAGCGCACTTAGGGTTTCTTCGGTATTACCGGAATAACTGGCGACTATGCACAATGTCCGTTCGGATACATAAGCCGGAAGATTATATCCTCGTACAATTTCAAACGGCACTTTAAAACCCGGCCAGGTCTGTCCCAAACTGGCAGCCAAGGCTGAACCACCCATTGCAGCATAGACAATGTTATCAACATCCCCTAAATCAGCGTCAAAATTAAAATCATAAACCAGCTGGTCAGGTTCCTTGGCGGCTATGCCTAGGGCATCAGCCTTGTCTATACGATGGATGAAAGATAAATCATCAAGCATTAAGCTCTCCTTTTGTTTTAAGTACCAATGTTATATATTATAACCTAAAGCATAATAGCTTATTTAGGGGGGCAGTAATGTTTGGATACCAGAACGATAAACAATCCGATAGTGACCAGGATATGGTCGCGAATCAAGTCACAACGACACAACAACCTACGAGCAGCGGCTGGGATACGCCGGCTCCAACCAATAACGTTCCGGCAACACCGCCTAGTGATACGGCTACCCAAGCCGGCAATCCCGAGCTTGAAGCGCTTAGCAGCAA